>NZ_JBHNYO010000018.1:0-133165 GCF_054960675.1 Rhodococcus sp. PSi06 | reverse complement strand
GTTCGATCGAATCGCGGCTGAACGCGCATCGCGAAGCCTCGGTGATGGTCGGGTTCGTCCTCTAATTGCTCTCCCACTCTAGCCGTGGGTCAAGGCGGGTACGAGGGTGTGCGAGAACAGGTGATCCGCGCTCTTCATTCGACGGCAATGGACTTCGTCGCGTATTCGGACTTCGACGTCGTGTTCGTGGTCGAGAACGCAGCCGACTACGCGGCGTTCCAGCCCCTACGCAAGGACGCATCGAACGAAGGGCGTGATGAAGCCCGACCGCTGGCCGAGCTCATTGCAGGCGGTGACGTCGCACTAATTCTCGGCGCAGGTATCAGCATTTCCGCCGGTCTGCCAACACGGGACAGCCTGCTGCGTCAGCTCAACAACACGCTCCTTCCCGATCTCGATCCCGAGGTGTTCTCAGAACTCTGAGTACTCGACCAGGCACAGCTGCTCGCGAACTCGAGCCCATCGAAAGTGTTGGGGCACAGCGTCTCGCAGCTGACCAAACAGATCGGTGTGCCCTGCCGGAGTAGCGCTGCTTGCCCTACTACATCACCGTAGTTGTCGCACAAATTGCAGTCCAACACACAGGTCAGCAACCACGGAGTCGTCGCGAACAACTTTCTGCATCTCAAATCCGATAGGCAACAGCCCTACTTGGCCCACATTCTCCAGCAACTTATAGGTTAAGCAAAAAAATATTGGCACTCGCTCCGACTTCGACCAGGAACGCATTTCTAGTGCAGCCCGCGTCCCTTCAGATGTATCACCTTCGCTCGACTGACTTGCGGTCGGTATTGGCGAGCGGCGGGTGTTCAGTGGCGGCTCACTCAGGCGATGGCCCATTGATCCTACCGACGTTAACTTTGACAGGTTCGGTTGAGCTGAAGCGATATCTAAGCCAGTCGATGAATATATATCGATTCGCCAGTCAACCGCGTTCCCTGCCGAGGAACCGACCGGGTCCAGGCGGACCACAGCTTGAACTTTGCGTTCCACTAAATCAAACAGTAAAGACTGAAACTTATGTTCGACGGCTTCAAGTTCTTGACCACGACGCTCCGTCTCTGCTCGAGCGAGAATCAGCTTGGCCGCCTCAGCTACCGCCAGCAGTAGCACAAAGCCAATCAAAATCCAGATGGAAGCAGTTCCCCACCAATCCAGCGAATCAAGCAAGAACGATGCTGCCGTAATTCCAATCAACGACGTTGCAGACGCTGCGCGTGCAACCACTAATGCATTCACGACCGAATCAAATCGGTAGTACGTCGAAAATATTCGCGCGCATGAAAACTAGCATCGATTTTGCCTCATTAGTAAGTTCATCGAAAGCTTTGAGGTTCTGAAAATCATGCTTGATGTCGAATGCTTCTTCTTGACTGATTGCATATGTCCGCTTGCCGTTCGCCCACTTAACTATAACGAGCGCAGAGAAACGGAGAATCGAGATGTACGGAGATTTATCGGTAATTCCATCACGTATCTCGCCTGCTATTTCCAAAGCACGCTGCCGTGACACATTTCCGTAGTGCCTACTTAGCAACCAATAGCATAGCGCACTCCCATGAGCGGACCATTGAGCTCGCGCCCGTACAAGCATCTCGCGTTCAGACTCGTCCATGTCGGGATAGACCGCTTCTCGACAAGCTGGGTTGGACTTATGCAACATGTCATAAAACAGCTTGTACAAGTAGAAAGAAAGCGCGTACATACTGACATCGACTTCCTCGTTGTACACTCTCCCGTAGATCCGGAAGTCCTCGAACATTTTGGACTTTTCAGTAATAGAAACCGCGGGTTCGCCAAGCATTGCGCGAAAACGTTGGCCCGCATCTTCTTTTGTTATCTTGCCTGCATACCTCTTTTGCTCAGCACGAGATAGCCCTGTGTACGAATTTCGGCGGCGTTCATAGAAATAAGGAGGGTCAAGGTGTTCGAAGTCAGCTTCGATCCGGCGTTGCAATTTGTCTTGCGCCTTGAGGTCCGCTGCTGAAACCGGGTTTTGCCTATTGGTCGATTCAGCGACCTCGCGGGCTATCTGTTCGCCACTACCGTCGGACTCAACCACTACAATCCTGGCGAGCAACTGAGCCTCACCTTGCTCGACGTTGTCGACGTTGTCGGCCAGGGTCATGGCCGTCTGCGCCCCATTAACGATTTGCGGATTCGTCAGAGTTAAGTTAGCGCCATCCTCTTCTAGATTCTGACACACAACCGTCAGTCCGTTGTTAAGGATTAAGAAGTTACTTCGCCCCTCTGGCGAGGCCAACGTGTTAGATATCGCCTGATTAATCTTTGAGCTGCTTAAACGGTACCGAATATTCCAGTCCACGAGACTCGATCTATGCTCGGCTGCTATCGCCGCTAAGTTGTGTGCATCGAGAACTGCTAAGTAGTAGCCGACATGTCCGCCGTAGGCCCGGGTTTTAACGGTTTGGAGCTCGGCGGCAAGAAGGAACTGCACTTCCTGGCCCGACAGATCGTTCGTAGTAAGGCGATTCTCACTTATTTCCTCAAGCTCGCCAAATGTATAGATTTTCGCCGACACTTGAATATCTAGATTTAATGCCTCCGCAATTGAATCGGAACTCTGTATTAAATCGGATGAAGCCGACCCAAAGATCACCACTTCTAAGACAATAGAAGCACCTCCGGCCAACGCATCTCGAACAGCCTTACCATGTTCGGCGAATTTTGAACCCATGCTTTCGGAATACACAGGAGATAGCAAACGCGTCAATCCGCTGACCAATTCCTCTAGAGGCACACTTGAAAATACCTTTTTGCTATCGCTCGAATATTTTGTCTGCATTAGAAATACTGTTGAATTTGCGTTGTCGATTGCAATAGCATCGATGCCGCCGTCACTGCCCCCCGCCGAAACATCGCACATCTCTATTGCCGTGTCGACGTCTTCATCGTGCAGAAAGGAGGTTGCCCACACAGAGAACGCGTCGCCCTCGTTAGCCAGACCTGGGAAGTCGTCACGAATCTCACGAACTTCTCGCCGCACCTTGTCTTCGAAAACGCTCTTCTGTATCACGCAGCGACCTCCGGCTCCCATAGCTTCTTAGCGTCAGCAAACGCCGTGCGACGCACACTACAGAAAGATCGCGCAGTCCATCTTAGGCTTGCCGAGACTGGGCACCCGAGATCCAGAGCCATACGGTCGCATCCGACGACCGCGGCGCAGAGTCGCGATCTGTGATGGAAGAAGGGGTCGAACGCCTATCCTCATTGTCAACCGAGGACTGACTTTGCAGAGCCCACGTAACGGAAACTGCGTTAGGCAGGCGGAACAAGCCGTTCCAACCGACTGGCAATCTCTGCCCAGTTCGGCTGCTCACCCAGGTGGCTCCAAGAGAAGCGAAGCGCACCGCTAATGGTGGTGGGTTCCAAACCCATCGCAACCAAAACATGGCTGGCGGCATACTGCTGTGATGTACACGCTGAGCCATTGGATACCGCTGCTACATCCTTGAGAGTGACGATGGCCGCTTCCGAATCCACCCCGGGGACCGAGAAATTTAGTACATGAGGCATCGTTCTTGTTGGATCGCCATTAACTCGAATTTTTAGGCCGGCAAGTTCTTCTAGCAACTCAGATTTTAGCTGCGCCGTACGGACGGATCGAGGCTCATAGTCCCTGGTGGCGATGGCTATCGCCGAGCCGAGCCCAGCAATCAGGGCCACCGGAAGCGTCCCTGCTCGCAACCCACGCTCTTGTCCTCCACCAACAACTAGTGGACTGAGCGGAATTCTTGAGAAGCCCCGCCGTCTGGAGATGAGCGCACCGATACCCTTAGGTGCGAACAGTTTATGTCCAGAAATGCTAATCAAATCGATTCGCGAATTTTCAAACGCGCGCAACATTTTTCCGTACCCTTGCGCACCGTCTACATGAAAGTAGGCTTTGTGCCCACTAAGCTTTTCCGCAATTTCGCCAATTGGCTGGGTCACGCCGGTCTCGTTGTTTGCCGCCATCACCGACACCAGTAACGTGTCAGGGCGGACAGCCGCCACAACATCGTCCGCTGAAACCCAACCGCCGGAATTTGGTGCAACCTCAGTAACCTCGAAACCCCGCTTCACCAGCTCGTGAATGGGCTCCAACACAGCCTTGTGCTCAATTTGAGTCGTGACTATATGCATCCGGTCCGAGGCACGTCCAGCTTCTTCAAGGCCAAGGATTGCAAGGTTGTTACTCTCAGTAGCCCCACTGGTGAAGATCACCTCGTCTGGCTTGGCACCCGCGGGTGCCGCAACCTGCTCACGGGCGCGATTCACGCGTTCCTTAGCGCGTTGCCCGTACGCGTGCGTGCGGCTGCCGGCGTTACCAAAATCTTCCTGCAGGTAGTGGATGACCTCTGCTAAGACTTCAGGATCGATTGGCGTCGTCGCGTTGCAGTCCAGGTACACCGGAGCCGCTACAGCGGCGTCGCTCACCAAAGAGTTGTCGGTACCCGGAGCTATGGTCATGCCCGTGACTGTACGCGAAAATCCACGTAGGTGTTCGTTAAACCTGGCGTGTTGTTCGGATGTATAGTTCCGTACATCAGCGACCAACCTTTGGAGAGACATGGTCAAGCAGTCAAGCTCGGTAGCTCGGAGCCCGGGCTTCGAGTACGTCTTCCCTGCCATCCGGGGGGTTCAAGCCGGGCGGGGCTACTTCGTGACCATGTGCCCCTTGAGACTAATACCGCGCCTGTTCCTGTTCGACGACGAGGAGCTTGTGCCGGAGATGCGTGCGCAGCGGACGCTCAACAAGGCGCGGGTACCCGAGATCGCTCGCTACGTGGTCGAGAATCCGGACAGCTACGTGTTCTCTGCACTCACGGCGTCCGTCGACGCTGACGTCACGTTCGAGCCGTTCGGCGGCGGTGGACCGAACGACCGCATCGGCACGCTTACCATCCCTATGTCAGCGAAGTTCGTAATCAACGACGGCCAGCACCGCCGAGCGGCGATCCAGGAAGCTCTGAGTCAGAACCCAGACCTTGGTGACGAGACCATCGCTATCGTCATGTTCCTGGATCTCGGGCTCAAGCGTTGTCAGCAGATGTTTGCAGACCTGAACAGGTACGCCATCCGGCCCGCAAAATCGATCAGTGTGTTGTACGACCACCGAGATGACCTGTCTGCCATCACGCGCGTCGTCGTCTTCCAGTCCGACTTCTACAACGATCTGACGGAGACCGAGTCGAGCAACTTGGCAACCCGCTCACGGAAGCTGTTTACGTTGTCCGCAATGTACAGCGCAAACCGGGCACTTCTCGACGGTCTCGACGACAGCAGTTTCGATCAGAAAGTCGAAATGGCTCAAGTCTTCTGGGACACCGTCTCGAAGTACATCCCCGAGTGGACTCAAGTTCGCCAACGCGAAGTCAGCGCCGGCGAAATCCGCAGGGATTTCATACACAGCCACGGCATCGTGTTGCACTCACTCGGCAAGGTCGGCAACAGCATCCTGCGGGACACACCTGACAAGAAGAAGTGGCCCAAGATCCTGAAGCAACTAGGAGACATCGACTGGCATCGATCGAATTCGTCCGTTTGGGAGGGTCGGGCAATGTCCGGTGGTCGCGTCTCGAAGAGCGCCGGCAACGTGTTGCTGACGACAGCGCTCATCAGAAGAACCTTGGGAATCCCATTGCCAGCCGACGAGCAGCGCGCCGAAACTGCATTTAATGGAGGAGACAAGTGACCATTAACCTACCGATCCGACCGCGATCTGCGTTCGACGATCTAGGGCTGTCGGGCACGATCGACGAATTGGTTGAGCAAACTCAGACTCTCTACCTCGAAGACGGTATCCCATGGGTCATCGGTTATTCAGGTGGTAAAGACTCGACCGCTGTACTGCAGCTGGTTTGGATGGCCATCGCTCGCTTGGAGCCGGAGAAGCGAACCAAGCAGATTCATGTCATCAGCACCGACACATTGGTCGAGAACCCCATCGTTGCGGCGTGGGTCACGCACTCGCTGGAGACGATCAGAGCCGCTGCAACCCAACAGGATCTGCCGATCGAACCTCACCGTTTGACGCCTGCTGTCGCGGACACATTCTGGGTCAACTTGGCGGGTCGAGGATACCCTGCCCCACGGCCCAAGTTCCGTTGGTGCACAGAGCGGCTGAAGATCAAGCCCTCCAACAGTTTTATCATTAACATGGTGAAATCCCACGGAGAAGCGATCCTGGTCCTGGGCACGCGTAAAGCTGAGAGCTCCGGTCGGTCACATCGAATGTCCGAGCTAGAGTCACGTCGGGTGCGAGATCTACTCAGTCCCAACGACTCTCTTCCCAACTGCCTCGTCTACTCGCCTGTTGAGAATTGGTCCAACGACGATGTATGGACCTTCCTCATGCAAACCAAGAACCCATGGGGATACTCGAACAAAGAGCTTCTTACCATGTATCAAGGTGCCTCGTCCGATGGAGAGTGCCCGTTGGTCGTCGACTCCTCCACCCCGAGCTGCGGTGATAGCCGGTTCGGTTGCTGGACATGCACACTGGTCGACAAAGACAAGTCGATGTCGGCGATGATTCAGAATGACGAAGAGAAAGAGTGGATGCTTCCACTCTTAGAGCTTCGTAACGAACTCGATGTAGCCGATGACAGACATCTCCGCGATTTTCGCCGTATGAACGGGAGCGTCCAGCTCTTTCACGACCGAACCATCCCGGGCCCATACACGCAGGAGTCACGCGAACGATGGGTACGTAAGCTACTCGAAGCTCAGACATGGATTCGCGCAAACGGGCCGAAGATAGTCGAAAACCTTGAGTTGGTAACACTTCCGGAGCTCGAGGAAATTCGTCGGTTGTGGGTAGTCGAGAAGCACGAGTTCGAGGACAACCTGCCCGCCATCTATCGCGAAGTGACTGGCGAGGATTTCCCTGGACGCCCACTCGACGAGCATCTCCCCCTCGGTCCAGAGACGGTCGCCATCCTCCAGGAAGTCGTGGGCGACGACAGACTCCATTTTGAGCTCGTACGCGAGCTGCTCGACATCGAGCAGCGACACCGTTCACAAGCCCGCCGTGCCGGTCTTTTCGACTCTCTTACGAAGGCGATGCGCAGAGGTTTCTACGATGACGAGGACGACGCCCTAAACCGGGCTAACAAGCGGCGAGACGCGATTGAACGTGAGAGCGACTCCGACACACCCAGCGATCTCGACATTGCAGCGGGGTACGTTCGCGCAGTTCCGACAGGGGCAACAGATTGATACTCGATCAACTGGTCTTACAAAACGTCGGCACCTTCTCGGCGAGACACAAAATAGAACTCACGCCGAAGTCGTCGACCAAGCCAATTATTTTGGTCGGCGGATTGAACGGTTCTGGCAAGACCACAATTTTGGAGGCAATTCACCTCGCGTTCTACGGAACGCTGGCTCAATCGACAGGGCGTCGAACCGGAAGCTACGAGAACTACCTCCGTAGCCTGGTGCACCGTGGTGCCGCTCCCGGCTCGACTTCAGCGGTCGAGCTCGAATTTCGCGCCAACCAACAAGGAGTCGAGCATAGATACCGTGTGATGCGTTCATGGGAGGGATCGAAAGACCCCGTACGCGAACGCCTCGAAGTGGAAGTGGACGGGGTTGTGGACAAGGCCCTGACCTCGACGTGGAGCGAACACGTCGAAACCTTCCTGCCGCGCGGTATCGCGGGTCTGTTCTTCTTCGACGGTGAGCAAATCGAGGCCCTGGCCGATATGCAAAAATCGCGCGAAGTGCTCGGATCGGCGTTGTCCACTTTGTTGGGACTCGATCTGGTCGAGCGACTCGCTACCGATCTGGCCGTTTTGAGACGCCGGCACCGAATGAATCAGATACCTGAAGCCCTCAAAGCCAAAGTGGCAGAGAAAAAGGACGCGGCGTCGAACTCTCGACAGGTAGAAGAGACCACTGTCGAGTCGCTGGCATCCGCCCGGGTCGAGTTGGAGCGCGCGGAAAAGCGTCACTTCGAGCTAACCGAGCGATATCGGTCGACCGGAGGTGAACTGCTCGACAAACGTGTGGCCACCGAAAGTTCGGCGCAGCTGCATCGGGAATCTCTGGACCAGATCGAGGCTGAACTGCGAGAGGAAGCCGCCGATGTCGCTCCTTTGCTTCAGATCAGCGAGCTTCTCGAGGGGCTGGAACGGCAAAGCCTGGCGGAAGTCAATGCCACAAACCAGCGAATAGTCGCAGACGCTCTCGTTTTGCGTGACCAGGCAATCGTCGACATGCTCTCGACGGCCAGCGTCGATGCCTCTGCCTTGGACACCATCGCTCTGTACATGTCAGAAGATCGCACACGTCGTGAATCAGAAGGAACGGTGCCGCACGTGACCGGCCTTCAGAATCCAGCGGGCATCGCGTTCCTACGAGAGTCAGCACTACCGGGTGCCCGAAGACGACTTGCATCGCTTCTGGAGCGTAGACATTCGACCCGTACGGAATTGGATCAGCTCGAGCGCGTCCTGGTTGCCATGCCAGATCCCGAGTCACTTCATGATTTGAAGGCCGAGTTGGACGTTGCTTCCTCTGACCTTGTGCGTAAGCAAGCGACTCTTCAAATGGTCCAGGAAGCGCTTACATCAACCAGAGCGGACAGAGTCAAGGCTGATGCAGCGTACGAGAGTGAACTAGACCGTCTCGCACACGCCGAGCTATCCACGGATGACGACACTCGGATCGTCACTCACGTAGACAAGGTCAAGGAAACCCTCGAATCTCTTCGTGGTGCCGCCACGCGCAGATACCTGGGAAGGATTGGGGAGCTAGTCCTCGAAGCGCTGCAACGACTACTTCGCAAAGAGTCCCTCGTGGCTTCCGTGAACATCGACCCCGATACCTACACAGTCGAACTCGAGGGAAGAGACGGGAACGTACTTCCCGCCAACCAGATGTCTGCTGGCGAACGTCAGCTACTCGCGGTCTCGCTGCTGTGGGGCTTGGCACGGGCGTCCGGACAACCACTACCTGTTGTCGTCGACACGCCGCTAGGCAGGCTGGACGGATCCCATCGAGGCCACTTGGTCGACCGGTACTTCCCGTATGCAAGCCATCAAGTCATCCTCCTGTCCACGGACACTGAGATCGATGAAATAACCTATGCGCGAATCGAGAAATTCGTGGGCCGCGCGTACAGACTCGATTTTGACCAGGCAACGAACTCCACGTCCGTGCTGCCCGGCTACTTCTGGGAGTAACTAAAGTGCCACTCGAACATGTTCGCTTGTCCCAAACAGCCCGCGACCAACTAGTAACACTCAAACGGCGCACCAAGATCGAGCATTGGAACGTTCTGTGCAGGTGGGCTTTGTGCCGATCCCTCGCCGAGCCGGCGGTGCCCCCCGCCATCCGACTCGTTACCGACAGCAGCGTCGAGATGACCTGGAAAGTCTTCGCAGGTTCTCACGGAGAAACACTTTGGGCACTAATGAGATACAGATGCCACCGAGATGGACTGCCGTTGGACGAAGACACTGTTGCCAACTATCTCCGTTTGCATCTTCACCGAGGAATCGGATACTTGATTGGTGACACCCGTTCTTCGGACATCGGGGGGCTGGTAAAGCTTGCGCTGACAGAGTAGGTCATTGGCATGCATCTGGAGAACGTTGCTCGGCACAGGACTGCCATGGCGCGAACAGCCCTGTCCAGGCCCGTAGAAACCGCCCTAGCGGACCAAATCCTCACGACGGGTATGTCGTTTTTCGACTACGGGTGCGGGCGGGGGGACGATCTTCGAGGCTTGTCTGCCTTGGGTTACCAGGCATCCGGCTGGGACCCTGGTCATCGTCCTGGGGCAGTAAGATCTTCTGCAGACGTAGTCAACTTAGGGTTCGTAGTCAACGTGATCGAAAACCCTGCTGAGCGACTAGAGACAGTCAGGTCCGCCTGGGGGCTTGCGCGGCGAGTTCTGATCGTGTCCGGGCGACTTGTTTGGGAGGCAAGACATCTAATTGGCCGTCGCTTTGCCGACGGAATAATCACACAGTCTGGCACCTTTCAAAAATTCTACGAACAAAACGAATTATCGAATTGGCTTGAACAGGCACTGGGCGAGAAGCCCGTCGCCGCTGCTCCCGGTATCTTCTACGTTTTCAGGGACGAAGTAGATGAACAACAATTCCTATCCAACCGAGTGCACACGTACCGCCCACGCGTACAGATAGACCCTCACGTCACATACGAGCAGAACAGCCAGCTGCTTGAACCCTTGTTCAAATTCATGTCTCGGCATGGACGCTACCCGAAGACTGGTGAACTTGAAGTTGATCATGAACGGAGTATAAGAGAGCAATTTCAGACGCTTGGCCGCGCCATGAACTTGATATACAAAGTCACGGAAGATAGCTACTGGGATCGCGTTCGAACGCAGTGCAAGAGCGAGCTCGTTGTCTATGCCGCCCTCTCGCGATTCGGACGTAGACCGAAATTCGGCAGCCTGGGAAAAACACTGCAACGCGACATAAAAACTCATTTCAACACTTATCGAGAAGTCACCACCCTCGGCGATCGCCTCCTCGCCTCATCAGGCAACCCAACGTTGATACTGATGTCAGCTCGCAGCTCAAAAGTTGGGAAACAAACACCCTCAGCACTTTATGTCCATCGCAACGCTGTTGCGGAGCTACCTCCACTCCTCCAGGTCTATGAGGGGTGCGCGCGGGTCCTGTCAGGGAATATTCCGCGCGCCAATATGATCAAGCTTTCGGTCCTCAAACCGCAGGTATCTTTCCTGACCTACCCCGATTTTGAAGCAAACGCGCATCCGACGCTTTCGAGTGCAGTGACAGTCAACTTGCGGGATCTCTCCGTGGATTGGAGAGACTACACCCGATCAACCAATCCCCCACTCCTTCATCGAAAGGAAGAATTCGTGGGTGCCGACGACCCGAGACGCGCGCTCTACGAGAAGTTGACCGCATCCGAGGTGCGAGCGGGACTATATGAACGCCCTGAGCAGATCGGCACGTTGGACGGATGGCGACAGACCTTGGAACGAAGCTCGAAGATTGTCCGTGGGCATCGCTTGTTCAACAAGTAGATCGGCATAACGTCAGGAACCGGCAGCCTCTAGGGTGAGTATGCCCCCCCCGAGGGCCTGAAAGTTCATCGTCAGATCGATCATCGGTCGATGGTCGGGCTGTGGTGCAAACGGTTTCCTTCCGCGGGCCACCGACTATCTTTAAGACACGCCTCTACGACGGTTCACTCACCTCACCATTGGCAGCTTCCGTTCCCAGGCCATCGTCAAGATCATCATCGACCTGGTCATCATCCGTCAAAGTCGTATCGGGCGTATCAACAACTTTGCCTGACTGAACCTTGAACCACGCCTCCAGCTGTTCGTCTGGTACGTCGAACCATTTTGCAATAGCGCTTCTAACTTCCTTGGAAGAATCTACTACTGCTTGCTGCCTACGTGTGTCGTCTTTCAAATCGGGACGAGTTGTCCGCAATGCCTTATCCTTCTCGCCAACGATATACGTTAGATAGGCTTGCCTTGACTCGTCCCGAAGATTCAGTAGAGATTCTTCATTGACGACGCCTTTCAGCGGTGCGAACCCCTCCTTTGAGGCCAGAATTTCCAACCAGAAATACCGGAACTGAACTGCTCGTGGCGAGTCCATATTCGTGATTAAATTCAAAGGACTTTTCGGAGACTTGGCACTACGCTTCGACAGCGCGAGCCGCCGATCGTAAGAGCCTGAGGTTCGGCTCTCCATCCAACAATTGACACCTGCCTTCATTCCCTCAGCGACACTTACGACGTCGTCGATGCCGCCCGGTGTTGCTCGTTTCACGATGGATGCCAAGGTCAAGGCCAGGCCTAATTGACACGCGTGGGTGTTTACCGCTTGGAAGAGTTGATTCACTTCGTCCACCCTTGACTTGGCACCGATGTACTGATCGGCCCTAAGGGTTTCAAATTCCGATTGCTTGGTGACAATCAGATCCCAAGCCTTCACAACATCTGGCTTTGTAGTTGCCCCGTAAAGCTCCTTTTCGCGTTGCCAGTAGGTAGCCGAATCGCGGAGTGTCCAGTACATTCCCACTCCGCCGAACAATGCATCATTCGCGAGCGTTGAAATGGCATCGTCAAGTAGCCATCCATCTTTGAGTTGAGACAATGCACTCGCGTGTGCTCTGTAAGGCAGAATTCCGCTGAGAAGCACTAGTATCGCTCTTCCCCATGACTCCCGGTACGCCTCCGATAACTTTGGTACCGCGGAGTCAGGAAAGTTCTTATTCGCCAACTCGTCTCGAGAGAAAGGCTGGTCACCGTCGATGGTCGGATCGAACAATCTCTCTACATCTAATTGTTCGCGCATGAAGGAGTTTTTCTCTTCTTCAGGCTCGCGCTTTCCTATTACCGAGTCGAGCTTGTTGATATATTTTGGTGGACCAAAGACGGTCCGACTTATCATTTGCTTAATGGCATGTATATTTGTTAATGCAGACCATCTCGCCGATGTTGTCGATTTCGTATCCGGATTGTCGTACTCGACGCAGAATAACGGTAAGTATTCCTCACCAGGCTGATTGCGCAGATCAGTTAGCGTCGTGCGAACAAAGATATTGAGCAGCTCGCTATCCGAGAGCAAAATTAGCCTTGATTCGCTTGGAGTTCGAGCTTCTTTATTGACATCCACGAAAACCTTACGTGCGGCCTTGTGCGGCTCGTGGCCGCTACCGAACTTCTCAGGAAACCACAGAAGAGTGACCGGGACTTCAATGTCATCCAGCACGCCATCACGATTCTTAAGCGCCTCTTTAATTCGCGATTCGTAAAAATAGCGGTATCGCGCGCCCGAGGAGCTTTGCCATGCCGATCGAATAGTTCGATCAATGGCCAACAATGCCATAGCACGGTGCTGCCCGTCGACAACCACAAGACGGCAGAACTCGCTGTTCCACTTGACCTCCCCGAGCGCAATTGGACTCGCTTTGCCTGTGTCGTCGACTAGCCGGCGGATGCGCACCGACTGGCCTGCATCCTGCTGAGCCCAATCCAACCCGCCGTCGTTCACGATTGTCCGCTGGCCCAGCTCGGGGAATTCCGAAGGTCGCTGAGACTGAAATGGAAGCAAGACTGCGACTATTGGTGGAAAAAACGCTGGTCCATTTTTCTCTGGATTGAGTAGGTAAGGTACGAGATTAACCGCGACGCGGTGATCATCAAGGTCGCGTTGCAGGAGCTGGTTGAAGTCGAGCTCCTCCGAAGGGATCACCTCACGAACCGGCACAAGGTGCTGAGTCAACCTCCGCTCAGAGTCGGCAGCATCAGCTCCCAGCCGGGCTTTGGTCATCAAGTAGTCAACCTGCCCCGCCGGCGTTGAAAATCGTCCGGTGATTCCTTGAACGCTATTTTGAAATGAAGCACCGCTGCCAAATTGACCAAGACTCATTTACTGCCTCCCTAGAACCGGTTGAAAAACTCGCTGTAGGACCCATTCAGCATTTTGTGCTACCACTCTTCGCTGAGCACGTCCATCGTCGTTAGTTCCGAGTCCCATGAACTCTGTACCCGACGGGAGGACCCAAACGTCCAGTCGTTCCAGGCGGATCCCACACCCGGCCAGTCTCTCCCCCAGCGATTGCCCATTGAATTGCATCACGTCAGCCAGGGCCGGATTCTGCCTCAGCTGAGCGTATGCAGCCTCATACGCTTTCTTGTGTTCGGCTAACCTGCCCCTCAGATTCGTCGCGACGCCGATGTATAGCGGGCTCGCGAAGATGGGGGATGCAGCCAGCAACAGGTCGGCCAACAGTCGCCGCTGCTCCGGATTTGCAGATACTTCAGCCAGGCGTAAACCCAATCGGCTGGTCTCGGTTACTTCGTCGAGGTCTGCGGCCGACTCGCGATTGAGTGTTGCTGACCAGTTCAAACCGTACTTTCCGGGGCCTGCCATATGGACTGGTCCCGTGCGGTGCACGTTGACATAATCCATGATGGCTCGGTTAAGTTCAAAGGTCGCCAAGTCTCTGTCGCCCCGCAACCGAGGTTCCCAGTCGCGCTCGGAGAGCGCCACCTTGGCATACCACGCGTAGATGCCAGGCACATCTGGTGCCATGTCGAGCTCTAGCGCCCCGAAACGCTTTGGCTGTGGAGGCTGGCGATTGTGCATCACAGACATCACGTGATCCTATCCGTCCAGCCCCCAGGGGCGCTGCTTGGCTCTCATGATCGTGATTCTTTAGGTCGGAGACTTGACTCTTGCAGTTAAGCCTACCCAAAGCGTGGGGGGAACTATCTGAGGGCGCACGGATCCTTCAAGCATTGCCTTTTCATCGTCGAGCTGAGGATGACTGGTAATCCTAGTCCGAGCGCGGCAGCACTAAACACATCCTCAGCATCAGGTACAACCTACGGACAGATTCCACTGATCATCCAACCGGCTAGTGCGGCAACGATGCAGAGGACGAAGACCGATTCAATTGCCCCTCCACTGCACCGCTGGCCCCGGTACTTGCTCATTCGCCGCGCGCTCGGCGACGGTCGGCTTCGGAGAAACCCTGGGCCAGTGGCGCTCCGTGCACCTGGGCACGCTTGCGGTCCTGGTAGCTCGCCACTGAATCGAAGGCAGCCGTGACGCCGACCGTTGTCGATACGTACGTCATCGACTTCTCCCGCGCGAAGCCGAGATCAGCGCCCACTTCGACAGCGTCGATGTTGGAACCCAGGAAAACGAAGTCCCACTGGTAATCCCGCTGCTGTTTCGCAATCAGCTCGCGCACAGCAGTATTGGTCCACTCGTTGCTTGCGTTCTCGTGCCCGTCGGTCATCACCAGGACGGTGACCAAGCCAGGGCGGTCGTCCTCGGGTAGAGCACTGAGCTCGACACCAACCTCGGTGACGAGCCGGCCGACGGCGTCGTAGAGGGCAGTCATCCCGCGTGGCTCCAGCACGAGGTTCGGTACTTCCGCGATCGGCTGCGAGCTGTAGACCGACTCGTATCGGTCGTCGAACTGAGCCAGAGTGACAACGGTATTGCCGTCGGACTCACGTTCCTTGGCTATCAACGAATCGAACCCGCCGCGGGTGTCATCGGCGATGGCATTCATCGAACCCGAACGGTCGAGCAGAGCAGCAACGAGAGACAGCTGTGGATTGGTCAAAGAACCTCTTGATAGAAAGTGCGCCGAAGTGACGCGGTGAAGATGATGGCCGAACCATACCGAGGGGTACCGACAGGACTGCGCTGTGACGACTACGCCTGCTCCAGCAGGTAGGCCGTCACCTGGTCCCACGTCTCGAACGGTTCGGTGCCGTACCGCAGCCATTCCCCGTCGAATTTGCTGGCCCCGTTATTGCGTCGGTCGTCTACGAGGAAGTCTCCCCGATTCAGGTTCTTGTGGTGGGACAGGATCAGTCTCTTGTAGGCGACGGATCCTTCGTCGAATCCGAGATGCTTCTGCACCCACAGCACCTTGTCGTGCCAGGCACTGGGGTTCTTCCACGGGGCGGTGGAGAGGATGTAGGTGTCGAACACCGCCGCCAACTCGCGGTAAGCATCGAGCGCTCCGTCGATGGGATCCATCAGAGAAAAGATGTGCGGTACCTCGTCGAGGTCGTTGGGGTATTTCGCGATATCGACCGGGTCTGCCCGGTCGATGCCCGACTGGAAGTTCACGAGCGTGTTGTCGAGGTCTACGTACAGAATTTTCTTGGCCATCAGCCACCTTTCGTCGTGCACCCTCGCGGTGCAATGTCAGAGAAGATTCGCGGGAACGTCGACACCGCAGAGGAAGCAGAACTTGATCCGTTCTGCGCTTCGATCATCGCACACGCCTACGACACGCCGATCCGCGACCGATGTCGGCACCGTGAGCTCCGCACTGTGTCAGACCAATTCGATACATTCAGCCATACAGGACCGAGCCCCCGGGGAGAGCGAAACCTGCTGCGCACCAACTATTCACCGCCAGTGTCGGGCTTCATGCATCTAGCCCTCGCTCACCATGATGCACACGACCTGCCCCCCAGAAGAGTACGAACGTGTCAATGGCGAAATTGCAGACCCTCGCGTCCCGCACGAGACCTCCTTATAGCCACAAAGACCGCCCCGACGAAAACTTGAAGACATACATAAAGCAACCCCGACTACGTCGCTCCGGAATGGCATTTCGCATCGACCATCGGCGGAGATCGATACGCCGTGATCACCGACCTCGATCATGAGTACGCCGAATCGACGGTGGAAATCGAACAGGAAGTAGAGCTCGAGATCGGCCAGGTCGTGTCGAAAACCCTGTGGCGTGATCACAAAACCGATTTCAACCTGCTTGGTCACGGAGACTCGGTGGACGGTTGGGGCGCTTCTGTTAAAGGGCGGGGCGCTTCTGACCGCGTTCATCACCCCCGCGGGCTCTCGTCTCGCGATCGATCCTTGGGTGTACACGCGAGAGTGGTTGGCAGAATCGCTCGTCGACCAACCGGTGGCACTCATCATCGACCTCGGTCCTAGCGACTACATCCCCAGCGAGCACGATTCTGAAGACGTCCCGTGCGCTCAACTGCAGGTGATGGGAGACGAGGTATTCCTTGTTCGTCGCTCACGTACAGAGCTCGGGCATTTACTGCTCGCCGACTATTCGACTACGGCAATCACTCTCGACAAGTGTTACCTGCAGGAACATTTCGACGACTGCACTGACGGCTACCTGTTCACCAAGGGTCGTCGCCTGGCCGCCGAAACCTGTGTCACCTGGTTCCGGGACAAACAGGACCCGAACGAGAAGATCGACATCGGGTGCGACTACCGATTCGCCGACCAATTCGTCCCCGAGGACCAGACGCTCTTCTAGTCTGGACCCACCGGTTGAACGGGCTGTCAGCTCACGTTGTGGTCGCCAAAGACTCTGTCGTTCCTTCGGACCCGGTCGATAGCCGCAACCGCATGGCCCGCCAGAACTCGCGGCACGGGGGTGTAGTTGCCGCTGGACACCGGATAGCGCGCGGCCACAGGCTGGAGATCCACCCCGGTGGCGTGACCCTATTGCCATCAGGTCCGCCTACGGACGGCGCAGACCTGTGGGTTGCCTCGCATAAGACAAACAGCCGGTATTAACCTCTTGCTCGAACCAAGCAGCAATCCTCTCCGCTCGAAGGGCAGCCCATCGAGGAAGTTGATCTACTTGCACGGTGTCGGCGATGGCGACACGAGCCAGGCGTGGCTCAAGGCGCTCAACAAGAGTTTGTCCGCCGAGGGACTGCCAGTGATCGAGCCGGAGGATGTGATCGCACCCCAGTACAGCGACCTCCTCGTATCTCCGGACGCCGAGGCAAGCATTCCGAAGCCAACGGTGAACAACGACAAGTCAGATATTTCGGTAGAGCGGGCTAGCTTCATCAACCGACAGATTGAGGCCGCGCGGATGGCCGGTGCGGACCCCTCAGCTCAGAGCCTCGGCTCCCGCTGCCCGACTTGAACGGAATGGATGCGAAATTGGGCGTGGTACTTAAAGGAGTACCCGATAAATGGTTTGCGACTGAGATCAAACAGATTCAAGCCTACTTGCACCGAAAAGGTCTTCGCGGACCTGTACTGACACGGGTTTTGGCTGCCGTACCTCAGAAAGGCGAGATCGTCATAGTTGGCCACAGCCTGGGAAGTGTAGTGACTGTCGATCTCTTGTCGCGGCTACCCGCAGACGTCTCTGTCCGTCGTGTAGTCACAATCGGAAGCCCCGCGCACACCGGGCTATTCGCGGTGTCCCGGCACGAACTGATCGGAAACTTCCCCTATGCGCGAACCAATTCTTGGCTGAACTTCTTCAGCCGACGAGACCCGGTCACCCGAGCGCGCGGATTGGCGACAGTGTTCGCCGATGTACAGGACATTCGGGTTAACATCGGTAAAGTCGCCCATAGCGCGGCTGCGTACCTCGAACAACCTTCCGCAGCCAGGGCAGTTGGTGGAGCCTTCTACCAATCTGACCTGACGCCACGACGCACCACGAGGGTCACGACGGCGCTGACCGACGATACAGCCGCCTTGGTATTGGAACTGCACTTTCGGTACGCCGTATCTGGCGCTATCTCTGATGAGAAGATCAAGGCTCGTTTCACCGAAGCGATCCGGATCAAGCGCGCCGACCTGGTTGACCAGATATGGAAAGCAGATAGTACGGGAGTACCACTCCCGCGAGAGCTGCACTTGCTGGCCGGAGGAAAAATACCAGAGGTACCCGACTTCTGGAGCAAACCCAGGATTATCGAACAGCTCACCATCCTCGCGCTCAGCGACCTCACCGCACCATTCGAAATCGACATCGCGGACGCTAGCTTCAAGGCCATACCAGATATCGCCGAACAGATCGGGCTGACACGAGAGTTCGGCGACGCCCTCGCGTGGACAATCCGACGCTTCAAAAGCAAAATGACGAAGCTGAGCAAGCCGGGGACCAGCTGGCAGCGCTGGGCGATAGCCGGTGCAGGTCTTGCAGTCATTGCGATCGGACCAATCGGTCTCATTGCGCTTGCGCCTGCCGGAGCGGCGGGAGCAGCGGCCATGACGGGTGGACTAGCCGCACTGGGGCCAGGGGGCATGGCGGGCGGCCCTGCCACGATCGGCGGGATCGGGGGAACGGGTACAGCCATCACAACCGCGGCAACTGTTTCCAGACGCCAAGGAGCCAGTCGATTGAGCTCCGAGGAACTGTTACTCGCCGTAGCTGTTGCGTATGCCCAGAAAGTCCTGGCCCATGACTTCGATGAAGATTTGTGGTTCAAGGCATCGGCATCGGTGGCAGAGCTGTCCGCACAAATCAATACCGTTGAAATGCTCAGTGATCCGAAAGCACCGTCTGTGGCAGCGATGATCGCGGAGCGAGACATGACTCAGAACCTGGTGCAGTTCATGGAAGCGAACGACCTCGTTCCAATAAACGTGCCGCGAATCGCCCTCGCCTGAAGTCGATTTCTCATCACAACCGTCCCTCAAATATGTCAAAGGGCGCGTGATGTCCAGCGCGGCAGTAGTGGGTTCGGGGCGAGAACCGCCTAATTGCTTGGAACGACGGCCAAAGGGATTTGATGGCCAATGGACGCGTTGGTTGCGCCGCAGATGAGACGATACCGAACCTGGGTGCTTGGTCACCGCAACCTCGAAACGCCAGTCGAAGCGTTTGATGTTCGACTAAGTCGCAGCTCCAGTCTGCGTCGGACGCAAGTCGACGCGCCACAAATCAGCTTGATCACCGCTCACACCTACCGAACGCAGTAACTCCAGGAGATCCTCCTGTCGCGGCTGTCCGAAAGCCAAGCGATACAACGCAACCCGCTCATGCGTGCGCTTCAATCGCGCTGAATCCACGCTGAGTTGATAGGGCATCACATCACGGATCACTTTGTGCCGCCCCGGGTAAATCCATTCCGGCGCAAGTCCCGGTATATCGGTGTGCGGCGCGTCCTGCTCCGCAAGCCGATATGCCTCGTCCCACGGGTTTGTTGCCGCCAACATCTTGGATCCATGCATGTCGGCTATGTTGCGCCGGACGGCGTGCCCCCGGAAACGATTGACGCGCCCATCTCGCTGCTCGAAGTCGACGGGATTACCCGGAACGTTCCAATGGACTAGGTTGTGGCACCACGGATGAAAATCTATCCCTTCCTGGCCAACACTCGTCGATACGAGTACGAATGGCCAGAACGGGGAGTTGAACGCCTCACGGATCTCACCTGGCCTGGCCGAATCGTCGTTCTGATTTCCCACTCCGTACCGGAGGGCGAATCGGCTGGTGAAGTCGATGTCGCCGCCTTCCTGCAGCGGATCCTTCGCGCGATATGTCGCAGGCTTCAACTTGAGCGCACCTGCCGCATGCCAAGCGAACTTGATGAGCGCTTCGTCGTCGAACTCACTGTTCCCCTCCACCTGAACGAGGTGAAAGAGGTACTCGTCCAGCACGGCTTGAAGGTTGCCATCGGCGCAGTAGCTGAGCACCTTCTGCCAGTACGGCGTATCGACACCGTAGAGCTTGTCCAAGATCAGAGCCGATTCCCACCTGTTGAAGAGCCCACGCAGACCCGACGCCACGATCGCAGCGGCGCGCCAGCGGCCCGCGTCAGTCACGGCGGACACATCCACCGACAACCGGCCGAAAGCACGCCAAGCACAATTGGCCGGCGAGTGCATCGCGAGCCGCGCGGTCTGCTCGGCCAGCTTCGGTGGAATTCGCGACAAGTCGAGCGACGTCCGATTCCGATGGGCCTGCACAGCTGCGGCGACGTACTCGTCGATCACCGATTTCTGATCAGCCCTATCGTCGGCACTCTCGATACCGGCTTTTGCGCCCCGACCGGCGATGGCGTCGGCAGCTGATATTCCAGCGACAGAGCCGCTCAGCGCCGCATCCAGCTTGGTGTCGCTCAACGCCAACGGCCATTCCCAAATTCGCGACGCCACTTCGCTAGCACCCGTTTCCGCAGCTCCTTCAGGAAAGTGTGACACCAGATCACCCGCGATCCTCGACTCCGCGTACTCGCGGCCGAAAGGGCGCCCGGCAGCTCCAGCGCGGAGTAGCGGATCAGCCATGTCGGCCAGACCCGGCATAGGGAAGAAGGGTAGGAATCCGGCCATTGCAGTCAGCTGGTCGCCACTCTTGCGAAATTGAAGCCTCTGAGACACATTCTCGCTGGACGCAGTGACACCGATACCAGTGTCGACACCCGACCGAGCAATACGGCGGCTCGCATCGTGACTCAGCAACGACGCGACCGCGGTGGGGGTTGCCGTCCACTGCGAGAACACGAGCTTTTTGGTCATCGAAGCTGCGTCGCTCGAGGCATACGGCCCGCCCGGCTTGAGGTACGGAAGCGACGGCGGCATCCATAGCATCGTCTCCCACCCCTGCGCAGTGGTTTGATCGATCAGCGCCTGAAGTCGAGGATTACGAACCGGCAGCTCCGCGAAGGAATCAACGGCGTTCGGATCCAACCGATCGAGCGAGCGCACAAGTGCTTTGACCTCTTCGTCTGTCACGACGTCCTCGGCAACATATTGCCCCAGCAGATAACCATCGAAAAAGTGCACCAGTTCCGGTACCGATTTCCATACGTCCATCGGGAGGGATGTGTCAACCAGTTCCGCCAGCTCGGTCAACTTGATGAACTGTGTTACCCCTTCAGCCGAGATTGCGGATGCCGGTACTCGGCGTTCCTTCACCATCGACTCGCGCAAGCGTGGTGGTCGCTCGGTGCGGCACATCAGAGCCAGTAGCTCACTACGGAGTCGATCTCGCAGCACTCCTGGATCCCGACGATTCTTCACCGCCTCGCGGTACTCTCCGAGTAGTTTCTCGATCCCCTCGGCACCCTCTCCTTGTGAGTTTCGTGCCAGGAAGTCGAGGACGCCGAGGAACTGTGACTGATGCGAATCACCGACGTCAGTGCCGTCGTCGATCGGTTTGTAGGGAGTAGCCGAAAGCAGAAGCACTTTCGCATGCTTGTAATTGAATAGATCCTGCGCGAGCTCGCTTACCGGATCGTCGGCGTTGAGCAACTCGGTGAACCGCTGGAACTCGTCCAGGATGACCAAGTCGGGTTCGAGGGCATCGACGCTCGCACGAGCCAGTGTCTTTCGGAGCTTACTGACCACGACAGACGCTGCCTTGAATCCGCCGGGGACTAAGGACTTTCCTGTTGTCTGCGCGAGCAGATCTTGGAACGACTGGAGAACGGAGTCGCCATCATCTTGGCATCCGACCAGATCCCAGAACTTCTCGACGATTTGTTGGTCTAGCTTGATCGCGCCCTGCCCCGGTCGGGCACCGAGCTTGATCTCGAAATCGGTGACGCGTTGCTTGAATGCATCGAGTGACGCGACGGTTCCTTGCAGGATGCGATAGGCCGCTGTCTTCTCAGCGCCGGCGAGCTGGAGACGGTCGGCAAGTATGACCATGAGCAGCGCGCGCTCCTGTGCGGTGCCAGACCGCCACCCCTTCTCCGGGAAAGACGTTCTAGGAGTGAGTGATACAAGATTGACTGGCTTTCCCGCTGACCGGTCACCCTTTTTCAGTGCCTCGGTGGACGCGGCCAAAAGACTCAGCCGAGTCGACATGTGAACCTGGTTGCCGAGAATATCGAGACGTTGAATATTCTGACGCGCCACGTCCGCGTTTGAGCAGATGTATATCACATCAATTCTATCGACTTCTGGATCATCTTGGAGTGCCTCGATTGCCCGCGCGATCACACCGCGCGCGACCATCGTCTTTCCCAGTCCTGTCTCATCAGCAACCAAAAAACGCGTTCCGGTCTTGTTGCGATACAACACGTCTGTGATGTGCTCGACGGTTGCTCGTTGGAACGGCCGCAACTGTTCGAGATGAGGCTCAGCACGGAAGGATTGGTCAGACATTCGCGCTCTCTTTCAGATTCGTCGCGGCAGCTATGGCAATCCACAGATCGCCAAATCCTTCCGGTAGTACGCGATGGGGGTCGTCGTTCCCGATAATGCTGGTAACCACTCCCGACAGCTGCTCCAAGATTGCGGGACTAGAACTTGCCGCTCGCAGAAGTTGCTCGAAGAGTCCGTTCTCGAGCGAGTCCCACCGACCGACGCCCATGTCCGAAGCACCGTCCTCCTGCTCCGACTCCGCTTCGGTCGGTGTCCCGAATGCCAGTAAAAGCGAAAGGAATCTTCGGAACGCGTCTGGGCTGTCGATCTCACGGGTGATGATCGAGCTCATACGGTCGGGAAGGTCGTTGATCAATTCGCACTTGACGACGGCCGAGCTCGATCGCCCGTCGGAGTCAGCGACTGTCAACACGACGAAGGCAGTGACATCGGACAGTGCCAAATTCTCGAACATCACGCTGACTGTTGAACCGGCCGGAATTACCGTCGAAGTCGACTTGTCCGCTAGTAACGACACCGACAGTACGACATCAGGTTTGGATGGAATTGGCTCAATGCTGGTGAGGTGCAGCCCGAATGTGTCATCGGTCTGGCTGAGTTCGGATCGCAAAGGCACTGCGGCGACCTCGCGTAGGTGACCGTCGAGGAAAAACTGCGGGTCCTCTGCCTTTTCATCCGAAGGCTCTATCGTCGTCGGCTGCAAGATCGACATGAAACCGTCCTTCCCGAGGAACGTGTCGACACCGAAGGCGCTGACACTGCCGGTGAGCTCGACAAGAACCTCGACGTTGCCACCGAATGCTTTTCGGGTTGCGTTTGCCGATCCAATGAACAAGTGGGCCCACTTGGCACGCTCAACGCAGTACATCTTGGCATGTAGTCCAGCCAGTACCGGTCCGCCGTTCGACTCGTCCTCCTCCGCTGGAATGCCGGCGGTTGGCGAGAGTACGTACGCATCGCTGATCCAGTCAGCATTTTGCTGGTTCAACCCATCGAGTGACTCCTGCCGGGACACGACAGTGACCGACCCTTTCGCGTGGTTCGAGACCACTTCGAACCCGGTGTCGCCGAGAAATGGCGACACAAGCAGATGTTTGTAACCGGAGAAGTCGATCTTCGGCTTCGGCATCTTCGGAACGCCGAATACGTGGAAGGTCAACTCCTTCGCACCTGCCGGAAGGTCCCAGCGCGCGTAACGCACGTCCTCAGCGAGTATGTCTATCGTCAGCGCCCGGTCCGCAGGAAGCTCAGGTGTCACGGTCGTGGGTAGGTATCGCAGGAGATCTACCAACGGCTTGTTCTGTGCACTGGGGGTCGATTCGAGTCGACCATCGAGCGTGAGAGCGATGTCCCACGACCTGTCTCGAGTCAGGTTGCGGCTGAGGACTATCAGCCGAAACTTGACCTCTGCTGTTTCGGAGTTCACGTAGTGCGCCAGCCAAATCTTCGGGTGGAACAGGTTTTTTCCACCCGGCCGAATCGCGTGTAAAGCTGGCTCCATCAGCGTGTGTAGCCGTGAACGATTCGGCGGCACCTTGATCAACCCGCTCTGGTGAAAAATGTTGATTTTGCCAATGCTCGCCTGGACCGCCGCGATGGTTTCGAGCCGGTCTGCGGTGTCGGCAGAAGCGCTTCTCGACAGCGCCAGAGAAGGCAGCATTGCACTGTCGAGGTCCAGGGTGAAGGTAGTTCCCACAACCTGCGAAACCGCATATCCCGGTGGCGGTTCGAGACGCTTGAGGAGCGTCGTTCGACTGTCAGGAGGCAGCATTGTCGAGCCCTTCTTGGATGTCGCCGACAAGAGTTTGCACATTGGGCCATCGATACATCAGCCGGCCCGCACCCGACGCACCAGTCCAATTCTTCAGTGCACGATCGTTGTTGAGCCGTGATTGCTCACCCTTGTTGGCCCGTTCGCGTGCTGCCACGAGGCCACGCAGTTGTGACGAAGACGCGGCACTGACTACCTCTCCCGCCCGGACGGCAGCGAGCCACGCGTCGACGAAAATCTTGGTGCCCGCCGGTATCACGGTAGAGCGTCCAGCGCCGATAGCGCTCCAGAAATCGTCAAGATCCCAGCCATCCAAACTGCTGGAGTCCACCGTAAGCTGCGTCGCCCAATTAGCAAGTAGATCACGATAGACGTCTACATATCCCGCTTGGCCTTGACCTTTGACATTGTCGTACTTTTCAGAAACGAGAAGGTTATAGAGCAGCGCCGCACCATGGATTGCCAGCGAGAACAAACGCGCATGCTCGACCAACGAGCGAATATCATCCGATGCGGAATCGAGGGACGGGTGCTCCCACGGCGAGTCGATGTCGACAATGTCGACGTCCAGGCCTGTAGCGAGCAGGTGCGCTAAGTAGGACTTAGGCGATGTCGCGAGTATCCGCTCTTGCAACCAGCCTGCCTCGGTCTGGGACATGGAGAACCCTGACTCGACATCGGAGGGGAAGCCCACGGGCGCATCGACACTCACGTTCCATTTCGGCTGAAGTCCCGCGTCATCACGAATACCGAGCTTGCCGAGCGCAGACCAGTAGATGTTGGACGGCAGAATCGCCACACTCGCGCCGGCACGGCGGCCAATCAGGCCCTGAGTATGCCCTGCTGCCTTCATCGTTTCGATGAGCTTGCGTTCCTGATCGTTGGCCTTGGACAGGACCGCGGTTCCGCTGAACTTGGCCGCGGCGGCGCGGTGGATCCACGGGATGAACAGCAGATACCGAGCGCGGGTGTGGACCGTCGAGGTGGCAGGAAAAAGCTGATCCGAGATACTGTCTCGCACCTGGCCGATACCGATGTCATCGAGGGTGGCAGTGTCGGCGAACATCTTGACCAACTCACGCATGCGCCGTTCTTCGTCGGGAGATGTATCCAACCAAGCAATATCTGACAAGTGGTAATTCCTTACATCGAAGGTCGACCGACGAAGTGACTGTGCGAGAACGAGTTACGCAGAATGTGCCGGAAGGACTACCAGCGAACCGTCTGCCTTGCGCGCGATCTCGATGGCAACGTCGGGCTGCGGACCGGACAGCTCGATCGAATCGCTCAACGCGCGCATGCGGCGGGCAGTGCGAAGTAGCGTATCGACCTCACTCGATTTGAATACGAAGTCACGGACGCCGTGCGTGCGGTCGATCTCGAGACTTGACAGGCGGCCGAGGGCGGCTGAGATTCTGCCCTGCAGCGCGACGACGCGCTGGTCTCTCCTCTTCAGAGCTCGAGTGAAACCCTCGAATAGCTTCGTCGGGTCGAGCTGAGCGTGCTCGACTGCTTGCAACACCGTTACGCGTTGCTGCAGATCGATCGAAAGTTTCGCCAATTCGAGGTGAGTCCGGAATTCGCCGCCATCACTTCCGATGCCCTTGAATGCCTTTTCCAAAGCAGCAACTTCGACTCGGCCATCCTTGAACTTACTGAGAGATGTTTCCCACGCGGCCACCCGTGTTTCAGCGTTCGCGAGACCGACGTTGATGTGAAAGACCGCTGTGTCCAACCCCAGCGAGGCACCGATCTTTCCTTCATCCAGGAGGACGGCCGACGCGCTGTCGATGATGGGAATACAGGCATTCAGCGCTGACCGCTCACCTGTCAGCGCGTTGTCCTTCAGCTCACCGAGCATCTCGGTGATGGTGTCCAACGCCTCTTGACGATTGCGCTCCGCACGCGCGTTGAGTCCGACAGCGACAGCCATCAAAACCAACGGTGCCGCCACCGTCAACGCGCTGGCACCGACAACGGCAGCTCCCGCGGTGGCTGCCGATCCACCGACAGCACCAGCCGCTGCGGTCGCCGCCGAACCGGCCACCGGTACGAACGTGGCCTGCGCTGCGATGCCAGACGAGCCCACCAGCGCACTGTGAACGCCTCCGGAAGCAACCTTGGAGGTCATCGACTTCACTACGCCACTACCCACCTGGGCTGCGACCTTTGCCGGTACAACCATCTTGTACAGGGTCTCCCCACCAGTGTGGACGCCTTTTGCCGCACCCGTCTTCGCCGTTTGGCTGATCAACTGGGATAGGTGACTTGCTAGTGGACTGGCACTTTCCAGGTGTATCCCTCCGGACAGATCAGCAGTTTTCGGGAGAGGATGTGCTTCAAGGGTGGCCAGCGGGGCGTCCACCAAGGCGGCCAGGACGGTTCGCAGTTCATTGAGCCGTGCGCTCGTCAGAGCATCCTCGGTCATCACCACAGGCGACGTAGTTTCTTCGGTCGCCAATGTCCACACCGGGACTTCGTAAGTGCTCTCCGTCATTCCGTGCCCTCCTGAGGTAATTGACGCTCACACTAACCGAACGAACCGACCGGTCCGGGGCTTTGCAACCTGTGGGTGGCTCGTCAAGCCAAGCACAACCGCATTCACCGCCACTCGATGATCTAATACTCCGCGCGATCGATAATTGGATGACGGCAGCGGCAGCCACTTGCGAGCGCCCCTCGGTACGCAACCATAGGTGGACGGCTGTAGGGAGCCGGCCACCACAGCCGAAGCAGCACGCTTCATGACGAACAACGGCAGTCAGCGCACACACTGCAAGGAAACCATCTGACTAGCGGGGCCGCGGCGCGCGCGGATTCACCTCTACACCTGTGAAGCGAATCGCGTGTAGATAGTCACTATTCGGACTTGTCAGCGGCGCTGTGCACGAGCTGCCACGTAAAGATGAGCGCCGGGGGATTCACCAACTATCTGGACTTCGAGTTCGCCGCGAACCCGCCGTGCCCACGGTGTCCGTTTCGCCGGTCGGTCGGCTACGTCTCGCGACCCTATGCCGATGATCTGCCAGCAACGAGATCACCGTGGAAGTCTTCCAGCGAACCTCAGGCCCTGGGACATTCTTGGGTACTGGTTGTGCCGCCATTGCCTCTCCGCCTTCGATGCATCGCCCGAGACCGGCAACAGATTTTTTTGACCGCATTTGCGTCGTACCTCTCCGATACGGTGCAAGTGTGAGAAGAACGAGGAGAACTGCGTGACGGACATCAGCGGCGCGCAGTACTTCTACTACGCGTCGTACGATGGCGACCACACCGTGACGGTCGCTCGCGTGAGCGACACCGACTTCGACACTTACCAACGCTACGACGTCGAGCGCTCGACCTGGATCATCGATGACGAGATCGACATCGAAAACGAAGGCAAAGACTGGAATTCCGTGACGGTCGACGAGGCGGACTCACTGACCGAACGGCGAGCGTTCGGGCTCGACGGCACTCCCCCTGGCGACCCTGGCTATACGGTGGCCATCGACCTCGACGTGTCTGCCACCGAGTTCGGCGATTCCATTCTGCAGTCAATACACTTGAGCGTCCCCAATCCTGTTGATATACGAGTGCGTTCAGGCAGCACCGGGCATGCTCAGATCGTCGTAGACATCCCACACACCGGGTGGTTCGCCGCCGGGTCGGCCGGCGTCACTGTCGCTCGTCACATCGAAGCGCACTGGCCGATCCTGGCGGTACAGATCTGCCGAACCGACCTGTGGAACGACGGCGAGCAAGCGGTCCATTGGTTGGCACCGGACTTTGCGGAGGTACTCGACAGCCGTGCCGACGACTGCGTCCTCACGCTCGAGGTCGTGCCCAACCCCTGGGCCGGTCAGGATTTGGATCGCTACTCGTTGCCCGGGGAGACCTCGTACCTGACGTCGACGGGAAGCGGCAGTGCTCAGCTGAACATTCCCAGGGTGGGCAGAAACTGCGTCGATGAGGCGCAGATGTCCTCCAAGACCGCGCACCTCCTGAGTAACGGGTTCTCCATTGCCCGCATCCGGGTGAGTCGCGCACGGTTCTACCGCCACGAATACCCTGTCAGCGGGTCGTTTCCGGCTACCGCGCCTCCATCGGAAACAGTCTCCCCTGGTTGGCATTTCGGTTCATTCATGTCGTCGGAGCGATTCGTCGTCATCACCGACCTCGAACACGATTACACCGGATGGGCGGTTGAGGTCACGCAGGACGACGACGTGCACATTGCACCGATCTCGGCAAAGACTCTGTATCGCAACGACAGCGAGGATTTCAACCTTCACGTTCAGGGAGAGACGTTTCACGGCTTTGCTGCATCCGTCGAACCCGGCGCTCGACTGATTGCGTTCATCACCGCATCCGGCGCGCGGATCGAGGTCGATTCATGGATCTACATGACCGAGTGGCTGACCGAGTCCCTCGCGGACAAACCGTGCGCACTTGTCATTGACCTTGGTCCGAGTGACTACATCCCCAGCGAAGACGACGAGAACGACGTGGTGTGCGCCCAGTTGATCGTCATGGCCGACGATGTGTTCATGGTCCGGCGCTCGCGAGTGGAAGTGGGCCACCTAATGTTCGCCGACTACTCCACGGATTACGTCGAGCTCGATCGGTGGTACCTCGCCCCTCATTTCGACGACTGCACCGACGGCTACCTGTTCACCAGAGATCGACGTCTGGCGGCGGAAACCTGCGTTACCTGGTTCCGAGACAACCAAGGAGCCAGTGAGCCCGGCAACATCGGCTGCGACTACCGCTACCCCGACGAACTGCTGCCCGATGACGATGCGCCCGAGCTGTGACCCGCAGTCAACCCGTTTCGCTCAGCACACCGGGTCTCTGTCTTCGTTTCCACGGCCCGTCGAGACAGTCACTTGCTGCGCCGTTCCGCTATACACGTCGGATGAACCGAGATCGGTCTGTCGGTCCGGATACAGCAAAATCGACACGTAACCGTCGTCTCCGGTGATGTCTCCCAGCGACACGGACTGCGCATCGATGCTGACGCACGTGTTCGAGCTCGACGGGTCCGAGTTGGTCCCGATCAGCCGATCCACGATGCGAGTGTCCTCCGGAAGCACCGCCAATGCGGTTGCAATAGCGGCATCTTCGTCCACGGGCGAGCTCAGTGCGAGGCCGACCCAATTCGTGGGGTCCACGACGTTATCGCGGTACGGCTCGCGAGTACACATCACTGTGTCGGCGTCGAATTGGAACCCGAAGAACGGGCTGATCCACGTGCCGAACCGTGCGACGCACTCGCTTTCAGGCAGCGTCTCATACCGACTCGGATACCAATCGACCGTTGAACCCAAGCCGCGTGCGGCGTTCTCTTCGGCAGGTCCTGGCTCTCGTTGGTCCACCGCTGAGTCGGCAGTCAGCGCAGGGCAAAAGACGTCTCGCAGATAGCCATTGAGACGCTGGGAGTCACTGAACGGAGCGCCGCTGGCAACATCGGCGTCAATTACCTCGTCCCACGTTTGAAAGCCTGCCGCGACCTCGGTACAGGTGTCGATCACGACAGCGGCGAATCCCTGCCGTTCTTCGAAGTTCGTGTTCCTGTTGTCGAGTCCGTATCCCGCTTCGTCGGTGACCTCGCCGAGATCGCACACCATCTGTTCGGTGACACCGTTGGCATCGAGAATGTCTTGAATGCTTGTGTCGCTACCGGTGGGCTCGCCGTCTGCGCCCTCGCAGGCAGGTGGCGGCGACACCGACGTCGAGGTGGTGGCCGTCTCCTCCGTCGTGACACTGGTAGACGCCGCGGCTGTCGAGTCGTCGTCTGCACTGCACGATGTCGCGCCGAGCGCCAGTACAGATACTGCTACGAAGAGTGTCGTTCGGATTCGCACATCGGCCCTTTCGATGATGGTCGTCTCCGTATCGGTCGTGAGAAGTCGAGGGTTACAACGGTGAGGACCGGCAGACCTACAACTCCGCAACGTATTTCATTAGCCGGGCACCACTGTGGCAATCGGGCCGCGATTCAGTTCCGATCTCAGTCGGCGCGCACCCGTGAACGTCATCGGTCCGGCAGGAGCTGTCAGTCATTCGATAGGTCTGAAATTTCCCAGACGCTCGCGTACATCTCGGACACTAACGGCCACACCTCGTTTAGACCGTCCTCGACAGAGTTGACGGCAGCAGCGAGGTCGCCGAAAAGGACGAACTCGTGGGGAATCACACGGCCTGCCGAGTCGCGTCGCACGAGCGGGTCTGGAAAGCGCAGCGCCACTTGTCCGTCTTGGCGACGCCACGCAGTCGGTGCGTCTCGGAGATCTTGGAAAGCGCGTTCGTAGTGCGGAAGTGGATCACTTAGTCCGGCGTCGAGAAGAAAACGGAAGCCCCACGTCCGACCCCGAGAGGCCCAGATAAGGGTTTCCGTGCGTTCGGTATTCACTTCGGGTTCCTGATTACTTTGTCGATGACGCCCTGCTCAAGGTCCCGCTTGAATTGCGTCAGCGTCGCTCTCAGGTAGTCGTGCTGCGCTCGGGCCTGCTCGTTCATCTTCTTGAGTTCCGGTCCCGCCAACTGGACTGCTTGCGCCAGGATCGGCAGCGCGATGGCGGCGACCTTGTCGGCCTTGGGGATTTTGGCCAGAATCTTATCGACGGCTCCGAATTTCCCACCGGCCAGGCCGGCTGCCAGCAACTCGGCGCCGTCAGCTAGCGAGTCGAGCACCTTGCGGGGGATGTCGAACTTCTCATGCCACTGCACCCGACGTTCCAGCGGGAGAAGAGACGCCACCGGAAGGACGAGATCGAGACCAACGCGCTGCGTCAGGTCGATGTCGAGCGTCTGCGGGCCGTCAGACTTGAGCTCGAATTTGGCAGAGGAGAGCAGCATGAAGTCTTCGCCGATAGACAGGGCTGCAGGAGTCTCGATGAATTCTGCGACGGTCGATCGAAGGCGTTCGACGTCCCCCGCTGCTTTGAGGATGACCAGATCGCGAAATGTGTCGACGTCCCAGTCTGGCAGCAGATCAGCTTTTGACAGGGCCAAGATCCACACTCGAGGGAACTCGATGATTGGCCCGTCCTTGAGCAGGTCGTCCTTGAGTCGCAGAAGCCCCTGACGGAAGTTCGCCATCAGCGACGTTAGATAACGCTCTTCTTCGCCGCGGTAGCTGAGCAGCTTCTGCCCGTCTACCAGCAGGATTGCAACATCGGACCGAAGTAGAGAACGAAAATTGTCGGTCCGGCGGTTCTTTTCTGCCAATCTGCTGGGTTCCTCTTGGAACCATTCGCCCGGATAGTCGTGCCACGCGAGTCGAAGGACATCGAAGGGCCTCTTCTTGGCTGCGCCGTTGTCGCCGCCCTTCAGTTTGACCGAGAAATAGTAGGTCGTAGACTCGAAGCGGGTCTGTAACGGCGGGGCCGCTCGGTCCCGCATGCCAAGGTAATTCTGGTAGAGCCGATTCCCCTGACCAGCGTCATCAGCTACTAGATCCCAGAGGTCGTTCTTGTAAGACCCCTCCTGGGTCCGGCCGAAGAACGACGAAACCAAAACAGTCTTGCCCGACCCGCTTTCGCCGAAGACGGCAATGTGCTGCTCTCGAATTCTTGGGTACTTGGCCACGCCAGAACGGTACAACACAACTTGGGCACGCTAGCAGTCGACTAGTGCGAAGAAGGTAGCCCACACCGGGATCCGAGAATGGATCGACTATCCACGAGTTGTTTGAACTCGAACGGTTCCCCAATTGCTCAGGCTCCTGGACGAAGAGACTTGGGGGAACGACACTCTTAAGAGCTGAAGATAGCCGTTGCCGTTGCTTGTTGGGGTCTGAAAGCCGAGGCAGCAAATTCGCTAGTGTCGACCGGTTGGTCATCACGCAGGCTCACCGCGTCGGCCATCACCTTCGGGATCTGATCGAGTCGACGCGTTTGCGTTTAGATGCTGTCGACTTCGGGCAACTCCAAGGCCCAATACTGTCCCGGTCGCGTCGCTTTCGCGGTCGCCTTCATTTTGTGCGCTTCTGTTGCGGATCGGTCATTCCGAGCAGCTTTCGGACCGCTTTGACTGTCACGTCGTGGATCTCGCTGTATCGAGCGAGATCGTGTTGGCGTAAGCGCGGTTCTCGTTGACCACGCCTGCCCACTACACAAGACTCGTTTAGTCCCACTAGACGCTATGAGTAAGGGCGGCATAGGCAGCTTCCCTTAACGTCAAACGCCTATCGCGACCGCCACCGCCAGTAGCGCAACGGTCACCACCATCAGGACAACCGTCAGAATTATGTAATGTCGTTCCTGTGCCGGCGTGAGCTCTCGCGCTTGTTCGTGTTCTTGCCCTGCGCTCCGAGCGCCGTACGGGTGCGTCCAGAGCATGACGACTGAGGCGATCAGCAACGCCACCGACGTGACGGGGACCAGCCACAAACCCCACCCAATCAAGGCGTCCTCGCCCTCGAAGGCAACGATGTCGACAATCGCTGTCAGTAACCCCGCGGTACCGCACAGCGCTATAGCCACGACGGCAATAAGCGATGCAACGACAGAACGGACGAATACCGCGATGCCCGCCACTACTCCCACCCCAAGGACAATCTTGCCGTCGGTGGTCGATGTTCCGGGCAGACCTCCGAACGGTGTAGACACCCAGCTACCCAAGGCGCTGATCACCAAGCCGAGAGCTGAGGCGGCGGCGAGCACAAAAGCGGGAACGTTGACGTTAGACAGAGACGGCTGTCGGACTGGTGCGGTCATAGCGCTCGTGTCCTTCTCGCTCGGGCTATCAGACTGCTGAGGCGTATCGGGACCGTACCGCTTGCCCGGCAATTCCCGCGGCACATTACAAATTTCGAACCGATTCGCGATTGCGCCGCACCTGCGTAGTCACGATCAGCGCCCGTCGGGGCACTGTTAGTTATCGAACAGATAGTCCGAATCGGCTTTTGAATCAATGTCTCCTAGCTCGTGAGCGGTGCCGTACATCGTTGACCATAGGCGCGAGTTCATGCGTATACCGGGAAACTCGGGCTACCCGCTGATCCACAGCCTCTTGAGCGCGCCTGTGCACACCGGCTGGCTACTGTCCGCCGCTATGGCGCATACATCGACTCAGCAGGCACTTGGCGACCTGTTCGACGTAATCTTCCGCGACCGCATCCCGCGTTCGCCGCAGTTCGACCTGACTCCGACCGCTGTGCGGCAATTCGGGGTGTTCAGCCATGCGTTCAACAGGAGTGAGCCCATGTCTCTTGTCGAGACGATCTCGGCACCCGTGCAAACCGACGATTGGACAATATGGCGGACGAACAAGATGAAGTACGCCAGATCTGACCGATCAGCGATTCGCTTCAACGGCTATATCAAGTTCTCGGCGATCCCCGAACAAGCTCATACCGTCCGCCTCGGGCAGCTCACGCTCGTCGACTGGGTCCTGGATCGGTGTCAGCTAGCCAAGGACCCCAGCTCGGGTCGAACAATTTTCGACCCCAACGACATCAGCCGCCGACACGGATGTCCAAGGCTGGTCGCAGATTTCCTCGCTACGACAATTGCGGCAAGTTGTGGTGCCGCACATCATTGGAGGGACATTGCCTAGACCGGCGGTCTGTTCTATGCAGCGACGTAGATCTTTTCCCGATGCCAGGTCAAATAGGATATCTCCGGAGCAACCGAGTCTGGGCCTAGGAAGATCCGGTCTCCCAGCGGCGGCTTGCCCAGTGCATGCCGAAGTGCCGGCGTTGCTCTCATGTCGCTCTCAACTCCCGGCGCGTAGCTCACACTGAGGTCCTGATTAACGGTGATCAGCCCGGTGTCGAACGCAACATCGTGAGTAGGGCACGCAGTGAACCCATTGCGGAAGTCGAGCCGCTCATCGTCGGAGCTATCACGCCACGGCTTGATATGACTCGCCACCATCATTCGCGGCCGACGCTGTCCCGCAATGGTGCCGCTCAGTCCGCAAAAGACGCAACAGTTTTGGTGATTCTCTAGGACCGATTGGGCGAACCTATGCTGGCCCACACGCACGGCAAACGTGAACATCTTCTGCGTCGTCAGAACTGCCGTTGTACTACCTGTTCGCTTGTGCTGCTCGAGCTTTCTTTCGAATTCGCTCTCGACAACACTGACGTCGAGTTCAGCCTGACCCTTGAGTTGGAGAGCGAAACCATCCTCGAGGTGAAGGAAATCTGGCAGCTCGACCTCGTCGACACTCAGACTTCGAGCAACGTCAAGTATGCGCAAGTAGAGACCTCGCAGCAGATCGAGATCTCGGAGGCGCTCGGCCACTTCGAGGTCGTACTTGCCGCCATGTGATCGAGTCCCGTAGAGATTCGCCATCTTTGCGATAATCGACGTCGGTGGACGCTTGAATACCCGGGCCAGGTCCTGAACCGGGAACGGCGCGCGGGAAGCCGATGCGCTTCCATATCTGCTGTAGTCCATTACCAGAGACGCACAGAAACACAGCACGACTTCACACTGAACGAAATTCTTCTGATTAGTACCCGCAGGGACATGTTCGCGAGCGAGAACCGATAGCCACTGCTGTCGCAGCATGTCGTCGGTCGGGTCGATGAACGCCGCCACGCCGGAGCTGATTGGTTCCACAGTCACTTGACCTCCAACAGAATCGCAACCACTCCACACAGGTGCCGCACCTCATCCACTGTTGGTGCAAGTTCATACGCATGATGGTGGCAGGCATTGCTCAATCTGTTCCACGCCATCGCTGCAGCGTCGGCGTTCTCGGCTGTATCGAGAGACCGCAGAATCACCAAGCGCGATCGCATACTCGGCCGCTCGATGTCGACACCCAGCGCTACGCATCGCTCGATTACCAATTCCTCCAACGCCTGGCGAGCGAGGAACGCAGCCAGACGCGCCGAACCGCCTGCAGCACCGTGACTTCCGTCGAGCAGCAATTCCGCGTTGCGGAGCGCAACTGCCGGCGACGTGGTCGTAATCATTCGGCCAGGATCCCGTCGACCATCTTCTTCAAATCGTTCACCACTTCCCAGGTGATCGGTCGATCTGCACCTTTGTGAGTGCCGGCGTTCGCGATGTGGAGCGTCGGGAAGCGTTCGGTGCGGAAGCCCAGCCACTGCGATAGGTCGCGTTCGGAGTCCTGGTGCACGGCCAGGGCAATCTTGTTGCGCGTCTTGTGCACTGACGACCACCGCTCTTCGGTCACCATCCGAGACTCCCCCGCTCGGTGTTGCTTTGCGTAGAACACCTGCTGCGCAGCCGATTCCAAAGCCAATCGGAACAAGCCCGGTGCAACCCGACGCTTGACGTCTTCGGGCACATTCTCGTCCAACACCAATGCCCGCACATCGTTGAAATAGCGGGTCGCTTGATTCTGCGTCTCGGAAACACTGATGTTGGAACCTGGTTCGCGCATCACCTCGACGAGCCGAGCGTCGACTGCGAGTTGTCTGATCGCAGTGGCCAATCGATCATCGTGCGAGAACACGATGACCTGCCTGGTCTTCGCGAGCGTCGACAGCACGTTGATGAAGCCATCGATCTTCGCCGGATCCATGGCCTGTATCGGGTCGTCCAGCACAATGAATCGAAACGGACTGTTCGGCGTAGTCGCTCTCGGTATGAACAGTGCCAATGCCAATGCATGCAGCTCGCCCTGACTCATCACCGACAGTGCCTCGGACTCCACGCCGTCGACCGAGCCGGTCATCACCACTCGCCTGCTGGTGTTGTGGCCCACCAAGTTGATGGCACCGATGTCGACATTGCTTTCCTGCCGCAACTCCGCCCAGATGTTGCGCGCCTGCTCTGCAATCGGAGCGAGCCGCTGATCCCTCAATTGCTTGGCGTGCGAGGCAATCCACTTCTTGGCCGTGTCGAGATTCTTGACGGCCTCATCGGCCTCTCGCGCCGCGGATTCGAAAGTTGCCCACGCTGCCAGACGTCCAGCAATCGGCGCCCAGGTGTCCTCACGCTGAGCCGCCGCTTCTGTGGCCTCGGTGCGCAGCGCCTCAGCAGACTCGATAACCGCAGGGATCGTCGTAGCCAAGTGATCCGCCACATCGGAAGAACTCGACGGTTGCTCTCGCGCCACTGCGACGGACTTTCGATACTCGGACAAGGAGGGCAGGTCGACGCCCTCCACCGCGGTGGCGTCGGCGATTTCGTTCCCCAGTTCGACTGCGGCGCGTTGCGCTTGGTCGAGTCGGCGGCGGCTGTGCTTGTAGGCGGCCAGTTTCTGGCTCTGCTCGGCAAGCTGCGCCCGCGAGTGCTCGGCCCACGCATCGTCGAGCGTCCCCGTCGCGCAGACCGGGCACTCGATAGTGCCCGTCTCACTATGCAGTCGCAGGGCCGCATCGAGCAGATCGTTGCGCTGCTCCACCGCCGACAGTGCCTCATCAGCGGAATCCGCGGTATCGGCCGCAGCTGCCCGGAGCTCCGCCACCACCTCGTCAACGCGCTGCTGTGTCGGGGCGCTCAACGCTGCGAGCCGCTTCAAACCGACAAGCGCGGGCGAGGTCGATGCGTCGGCTCCGGTGGCGAGCGCCAACACTGCATCGAGATCCGCAACCCGCTTCTTGACCAGGTCTGCAGCAGTTTTCGCACGATCATCCGACGCTTCCGACAACGAGGTCTTGAGCTGGCGCAGACTCTCCGCTGCTCGTTGCCTAGGCCCCTTGATTTCCTTGAGTACCGCTGCCAGTCGCTTCTCGGCATCGGTGATCTCGTCGAGTCCGAGGAGTTTGGCCAGGGCGTCGTGCAAGGTGGACGGCGTCGCGTCGAATAGGCCGCCGATTTCGTCGTAGGACAGAATCGGGCGATGTAATTCGACGGCAGATTTCCACCCAAGTGCATCGGTACCGTTGCTGCGCTTCTGCTTTCCCACCTGAGTCCAGGTGGAGCATCCCTTCAGCGCAGCATCGGAGGTCCAGTCGACACCGACAACCGTCGGTTCGGAACCTTCGATCGTGAGCCCCACCCGTACCTCACACGGGTCTCCCTGATGCAGATTGCGCCAGGTGTCGGCCCACAGCTTGGCCTTGTTCTCCCAGCGGTAACTCGAACCGGTGATCGCGAATTCGAGCGCCTCGGCAAAGCTCGACTTGCCTGATCCGTTGCGGCCACTGACGATCGTGATGCCCGGCGCGGGGTGTAGCTCCAGCGCTGCCTTGGGCCCGATGCCGCGGAATCCCGCGACAGTGATCGAGGTCAGAAATGCACCGACCGGCTCTTCGACGAGCTGGCTACCCGACGGCTCCGGAACGTGCGGGGTCGAGATGCCGTCGAGCAGCTCCTGTAGTGCTGTCGGCCCTTCGAGGGCGGCGAGAACGAAGTACTTGGCCTCGTCGGACAGCTCAGCATCCGCGTCGATGGCTTCGATCACCACGTCGACGAGTGGCCTGTCGACAGCATTGTCGGCAACGGTCACCGGCACTCCCCTGTTCGTTCTGATGGCTAACCAGACCCCACAGTTCCATACGGTGCCGACAGTTCGCAGGGACATGAACCATCTCCGATCCCGCGTCAGCTCGGACCGGTGGAGGTTAATCGTTGAATGGCACGAACGTGGCGATCAGAGTCAGGCCCCCGAACCGCAGTCGACGGGCACGATCGCCCCGGTCACCGCGGAGGCCCTGTCACTCAGCAGCCACGCGGCGGCCTCGGCAACTTCGCGGGCTTCGGCCATGCGACCCATCGGTGACGCAGCGCTACTGGCTGCGATTACACCGGGTGTCTTCGCCTCCCATTCGTCCATCATTTCTGTTGCAGTTCCTCCGGGCATCAGACCGTTGACACGGATACCCTCAGGGGCCCATGTGACCGCTGCTGTTTCGGTGATGCTGTTGAGTGCCCGCTTCATCGCTCCGTACGCCGGAAGCGGCGGAACGGCACGGCGGCTGCCGATGCTCGAGGTGTTCACGATGGCACCGCCTCCACTCCGACGCATAAGGGCGGCTTCGGCATTCATCGCCGTCCAATGGGCGCGGAAGTTGACGGTGAACTGCTCGTCGAGGTCGTCCTCGGTAGTGGTGTCGAGGGGACCTATCTGCTGCTGGTTGACGCCACCGTTGTTGAACGCGCCGTCGAGTCGTCCGTGCAGCTGCTCGACGCGGGCGACGGCGGCACGGATGCTGTCGGAGTCAGCAAGGTCCATGGAGACCGCGTCGGCGGTGCCCCCGGCCGTTCGGATTTTCCTCACGAGCTGATCGAGCGCGTCGACGTTGCGGGCGGCGAGCACAACAGCAGCCCCTTCATCAGAGAAAAGTTGAGCCGCAGCAGCACCGATTCCTCGACTGGCACCGGTGATGAACATGATTTTTCCGGCCAGAAGGCCGGCTGTACGGGAAGTTGCTTCGATGGTCATGGTGCAAGCATCAAGGCGCATCAACACCGGATACAGGCACAAACGGTACTAGGGTCCGACGCTCGACTCGGGGCACAATCGAACTCATGGACAAGCAGGAACTCGGGGCGTTTCTCCGTAGTCGCCGCGAAAAGCTTCAACCGCAGGATGTCGGTCTTCCGTCCGGCCCTCGGCGCCGGACCCCGGGTCTTCGCCGTGAAGAAGTAGCCGTGCTCGCGCATATTTCGACGGAGTACTACGTGCGCCTCGAACAGGGCCGCGCACCACGCCCGTCGGCAGAAGTGCTGGCGGGCATCGCGGCTGCCCTGTGCCTCGGCGACACCGAGTCCGACCATCTGCACGCGCTGGCGGGCACCGCGCCCGCGAGATCAGGTGTGCACCGGCGCGATGTTCGGCCCAGCATTCTCACGCTCCTGGAACGGTTACCGCAGACCGCCGGCATCGTCATGTCGGCCGCGTTCGAGGTACTCGCCTGGAACGATCTCGCCGCAGTGCTCATGGAAGATTTCGGCATCCTGACCCCTCGTGATCGCAACCTTGCCCGCAAAGCGTTCCTCGGCACCGAGCAGCTGAGCGAGCGGCTCTACGGCATCTCCGACGACGTCCACTTTCGCCACAGCGTGGTCAACGAACTCCGCACCGCACTCACCCGCTATCCCACGGACGAGACCGTGTCCGGCCTCGTCGCCGAACTCCGCGACGGTAGCCCCGACTTCGCTCGACTGTGGGAACGACACGACGTTGCAGTCTCCCCCGCCCTGCGAAAGACCTTTCGGAACACACCCGTTGGAGAGATCACGGTCGACTGCGATTCGCTGAAGCTCGTCGAACTCGACCAGCACCTGATCCTGTACACCGCCGCTGTCGGCAACCCCGATGCCGACAAGTTGGCGCTACTGGCAATGATCGGACCGCAGGGAACTGATCACCGCGAGACACCAGCCGGGACCCGCACCGAGTGATGGCAGTCATGACGCATGAACTTGCTGCAGTTGCTGACGCCCTGACCTTAGTCAGAAATTTCGTTTTGCAGGTGGTGTACCACCCAACCGTCTGCCTGTTGCGCACAAACGCCACTGCGGCTAACTGCCGGTATCGAATGCCTAGATGACGCTAATTTGCAACGAGACTAGGGTGAACGCACAGCCTGTCTGCAGCGCTGACGGCACCGCACCTATGACCCGGATGCCCTCTACGACGGTTTCGATGAACCAAGATCTATCGAGCAAACTCTACTCAATCGTGGCGCTTCTGATTCCGTTGTCTGTGTGCGAACAATCGTACGATCGCCATCACCGTCGCAACTAGAGGCACGATGAGGTAACACAGACCAACAAAAACGATTGTGCCCCAAAGAAAGAAGCCCACCAGCGCCGTCGAGAAGTACTCGGAGAAGGGATGCTCGAAACCGTCCGTCGCGTATCCCGTCGTCAATGCGACAGCCACACTCGCGGCGGTCAAGACGTAACCGATTGGGACTGCCCACAATAGCGACACCAACCACAGGTGCAGGAAGTTGCTTCGAGACCGTGCCGTCATCGGCCACTCTCCACAATCTCGATCCTCGGCGGCGCGGACGGCGAGCCAAGGAGCGTACCGACTTCCGGTGCCAGACCTTGCTGAGAACCGGGGTACCCCATCTGACGGGGAGCCAGCGGCGGCTCCCCCACCTGCGGAACGTCCACCCCGATCTCGTTGTTCGGCCCTTGAACCAGATGGCTCATTGGTCCAAATTCGGAACCCGTCGCTTCATAGTTGGCTAGCGGCACGACGTTCCCATCGGGCTGATATTGGTAGATCTCGGCGGACGGAAACGTGCCGACAGTTCCGCCGGCCAGTACAGCGGACCCGCCGTGGCTCGGGTGAAGCGTCACATCGCCCTCAACACCAACACCGGCAAGCTTGCCCGCTACCGGCTGATAGGCGTCTGTTGCAAAATAATTGATTCTCACCGAACCGTCGGCGGCCTGTGCCACGCGGATCTGCGGATCGTCCGCAAGCGGCGGGTTCGGTCCGCTCGTTACGACTGTGGGATTCTGTCGCGCGACCACAACACCATTCTCGTAGTCCACATACACCGAAACCCGAGATTGACCTGCGCCAGCATACGGGTCGGGCCCCCGGTTATCGCCAGCATTGTTCGGAAAGGCTCGGCCGTCCAGAATGTCAGCTGGGTTTACAGTGAAATTCTGCGCCTGTTCACCCGGAATATAGAGATTGGTTCGCACCATTCCGTATCCCTCTCGCGGTTCGATCGTTCCGACGACGACGTTCGACTCTGCGCCCATATTCACTGCCAGATGCGTTTGCGGATCGAGCGCTTCCGCCATTCGCCAGTCATTCACGCTGATGGGATCCCGGGCGTAAACCTGACGGAATGCATTGATCTGAGTTCGGTTCCGATCGAGGCTGTCGGAGGCTCCCGCGTCGACCGAACTCGGGGCCGCTTGATCCAAGAATCCACCACTGATAGCTGTCGCCAAGTTCCGGTCGATCCGGTCCGCTGTGGAGAGAATGTCGTTGATCCTGCCTTGGAGATCACGAACCAGTCGATAGTACTGGGCCTTTTCTTCCTGCATCCAACCCTGCATCCTGGGCGGATCTGGGTCGAATACCCGAGCCGTCAGCTGGTCGACCGCGAGCGTCGCCGCGGAGAGATCATCCCGTACCGACGCAAGGTCATCCTTGACCGATCTAACATCTGCTACTGCGGTGACCACGGCCTCCCGGATGTCGTGAACGAATCCGCCCGTCTCAGCGATAGCTCGGCTCATCGATTCCAATGTCCTGTGGGAAGCATCCGACGCGTCACCCTCCCAGCTCGGAACGAGGACTCGACCGTCAAGCGAGGCTTTCAGATCGTCGCAGTGCTGCGACACTTCGCTGCAAACCCTTGCGAACAGCTCCAACTCGACTACGTTCCATCGATCGATATCGTCGATTGTCAGCACTCGGTGCCTACTCAGGATTCGACATAGTAGAAGCCCGCAGCACCGTCGATGCCGAGTCGGACTCCTGCTGCTCGTACGATCGCGCAGCGTCGGCAATGTTGGCCGAATGCAGGTTGATCTGGACCGACACGCTGTTGGTCCAGCTCTGCATCCGAGTCAAAAAGTCCGCGGTGGCCGCACCAGAACTACCCACCAGCCCGTTGGCCAAGGCGCCCTCGACTGTCACCCGCGCATGCTCCATGAAGTCGTCATGGTCCGCAGCTATAGCCGCCAATCGAACCGCACCTGAATACAACTCATCTGGATCGCAAGCAAAGTCAGTCATTGTCTCCCCCGAGGCTTGTGGACACAACATACAGCAACGGAGGCACGGCCCCCCGGGACCTGCGTGAGCCGCTTGAGACATTTGGCGGGCGCGTGCGCGCCAAAGGAGGAGCCGGTGCAGTTCCTTATTTCCCGAGCCCCGAAAGCTGATCGAATGTGTCGGTACCTGATGCTTCGATGGCGGTATGTCACGACTCGACGAGGGGTTCCCGCCGCCCACGGCCTGTGTGCAGTGGTGTCAGCACCGCAGCTACGACCTGCACGTCCTCGACGACGGTGTCGAGGTGGACCTCGATTGGTGGAACGGCCACCTCGACCGAGCAGGCCACGATTTGCGACTGCGCGGCCGCAATCTCGACGGCGAAATCGTCGAGTACGGCGGTGCCACCGTGCAGCGCAACGATTTGCGGATCGGCAGCGATCTGACTGTAGGCGAACATGATTCGCTCGGACTGCTGTTTCTCTGCGCAGCGTGGCAGGGCAGCCATCGGCACCGCAGGGCGATGCGGCGATTCCCGGACCTCATGAACCCGCACCTCAGCCGTCCCGACGAGAACCCCGTCGCCAAGACTCTCACTGTGCTCGACAGCTGCGTCCGCAACCGCGCAGTGCCCGACCATCCGAACTCGACCTGGTCCGGCTGGCCCGACGCACCCGGCGTCGGAATGTCCCTCATGGCCACGTTCCTATGGGCGGTGAAGGCGTCGGTCTACGGCGGGCCGGCGCAGCTGATCGACCAATACGGAGTCTCGACCCTCATCCACGAAGGGTGGCTCGAAGACCCGTCCGTCACCGGATTCACTCGTCGCCGCTACGACCGCTACGTCGAACTCATCACCGCATGGGCCACCGACATCGGTACCAGCCCCGAGCTCGTCGAAATGTGGCTCGTGCAGCGCTGGAGCGCCCGACTCAACGAAGCGCGACACGGTCGCTACACCGCACCCACGTTGTTCTGAAACGCTCGAAATATCATTGCAGCTCAACGGTATTGATCAGAACTGGAGAGGGTTCAACATCCGCTCGTCACCATGCGCACGTGCGGGATTCCAGCGTCCAGGTAGTTCTCGCCCACGCGAACGAATCCGAAGCGGCCGTACCACTCTTCGAGGTGCGCCTGAGCGGAGAGTTCGACAACCCCGGGGTATGCCGCCTGCGCCGCCTTCACGAGTTCTCCGGCGTAGCCCTTACCCCGTGCACTGAGGGCGGTCGCGACTCGGCCGATGTGAATGGTGTCGTCGACGAGGACTCGAATGGTCGCCAGCACCTCACCGTCGTCGTCCTGCATCCAGAACAACTCCGTCGTCGGAAGCAGGTCCGCGCCATCGAGTTCGATGTCGTCAACGATGCCCTGCTCGTGCACAAATACCGCGACCCGAAGCGCCATGATGCGATACAGGGTGTTCTGGTCGACGCGTGCCAGCGGAGCGTGATGGAGAGTGGGCATGGGGGTCCGTTCTGTCGAAGGTTGGGACAAGGTCACCGATCAGTGGCGGGCACTGCGGTCGACCACGTTGGCGATCGTGCGCTGAGCCAGTCGTTTCTGCGTCGCCGGCGGATACGTCTCGGGATCGAGTACCGCCAGGACCACGATGCCTTCCACCGCGGTCGCAATCTGCAAGGCGTAGTCCGCGGCCTCGGCATCGGTGATGTGAGAGCCGAGGTCGGCAACGAGACCGGCTAGGCGAATGAGCCACTGACGCGTGTGGGTCACATGCGGGTTCCGCAGCTCGGCGTCCGCGATCGCTGCCGCCGCGAAGCCCGTGAAGATTCGAGCTTCGACAACGCGCTCGTCGTCGAGCGGAAGTACTGAGCAGACAACGGAATACAGCCGCTCCGCTGCGGAGTGTGTGCAACCGGTACCGGACTCGTCGGCGCGCGCTGCCGTGCGCTCGAAGAGGGTCTGTCGCGCATGCACCAACATTGCAGACCGGGAGCCGAAGCGGTGCATGATCAGACCGGTGGTGCAGCCCGCCCGAGTCGCGACCGCGCGCACCGTCGTCGCCTCGATTCCCAACTCCGCGATCGTGTCCCACACGGCCTGCGAAATGCGATGCCGCGGATCGTCCGCTTCGAGTGTCACTCGTTCCCACCTCCCCTCTCGCCGTAACACTTGTTACGGACGAGCGTAACAGGTGTTACGGCGAGCCATCTGCAGGACGCCACAGGAAGGGGTTGCCGAGACACACAATCCGATTTACTGTTATTCCGTAATTACGGAATAACAACCAAGGAGCTCGAGATGCGACGCCTTACCCTGGTTTCGGCAGCCTGCGCGACGGTCCTGTTGATGAGCGGATGCGCCTCCACCGACTCGGATAAAGCCGAGGCCGCCACCCCGACACCGGAGAACTGCGCACCTGTCACCTCGACCGACCTCGCCACCGAAGACGGGTGGATCGGACTGATCGATCAGGCACCCGACACCGTCGGCCTCGTGATCGACGACGGACGCGGCAGGACCGTCGAGCATCGGGCCGATCAGGAGCAGGTACTCGCATCGGCGATCAAGGTGGTGCATCTCGCCGCCTATGCCCAAGCCGTCGCGAACGGCGGCATCGACCCGAACGAGCAAGTGACGCTTTCGGATTGGGAGCGCTGGTACGTACCCAACACCGACGGCGGCGCGCATCCGAATGCCCTGAATCGCTTGGGAATCGCGAACACCGGCACCAATGCAACCGACCCCAATGCCACGGTCCGCATCGACGACATCGTCACGGCCATGATTCAAGAAAGCGACAACTCCGTCCCCGACTACCTCCGATACCGACTCGGCGACCAAGCAATCATCGACGCGGCCGCTACTGGAGGGTGGGAGAACTTCGAGGTGCCCAGCCTGGTGACGGACATCCTGTCGCTCTACGACCCCGCTCTCGCCGCCGGTGACCGGTGGGAGACCGCGCAGAAGTGGGCCTTCGACCCGCAGTTCCGCGCGCAACTGGAGACGTCGCTGCAACCGTCCACCCCCGAGGAGCAAGCCACCCGAGTGCAGAGCACCTTCCGCGGCGGTTCGGCCGCACAACTCAACGGCATGTATCGCGCCTTCACGGATGGAACCTTTGGCACCGCGTCGGATACCATTCTGCGCCAATTGGAATGGCAGCCCGCAGGGGACGACGTTCTCGGTGTCGGGTTCAAAGGCGGCAGCCTCGCGGGGGTGATCACTCAGGGATTCGAGCTACGGCGCACCGATGGAACGGTGGCGACCGCAGTGTGGCTGATCGATGGTCTTTCTGCCGACAGATTCGAGCAAGCGTATGCGGACGCCGGAGTACAGCAGCAACTCATCCTCGAGGCCATGCTCTCGTCGGACGTACTCGACCGGATAGCCTGCGTGGTGTGAGCGCAGAGTTCGAGTCGAGACTGGCAGAGCTGGAAGCTCGCGTCGCCGAGCTGGAACGACGCGACGCTCCCGAGCAGGTCGATGCCGCCCCGTCGACGGGCGGCATCGTCGCCTATCAGGGCGACGTGCACCTGCACGGCACGGTCCGTTGGGACATCAGCTACTCCGCCGACGCCATCATCGATCTGCCCATTGCCTCGATATCGGAAGTGCTTGCTGCATTGGGCCATCCGGTCCGGTTGCAGATCGTCCGAACGTTGCTGCGCGGTCCAGCGAACGCCGCGGATCTACATGCCGCAGTGGGGGTCGGCTCCTCGGGCCAGATCTACCACCATCTCAAGACGCTGAGCTCGGCGAACATCGTGGAGCAGCAGGGACGCGGTGACTACCGCATCGCCGCCAAACGGGTTGTGCCGCTCCTGGTTTCGATGCTTACCGCCGCCGACATCGCGGGAGACCTCGGCACCTGAGGCCTTACCCGATCAGGGAACCAGCACTATGCCGGCACCGGGGAGAAGAGTGTCGAGGTACGGCGAGCCCCACTCGGCACCGTACGAGTAGTCGCGAGAATGCGTCACCGTCACCACAACAGGCCCCGAACCGGTGTTCGCCACCACCTCGAGTGGAAGGTACTGCTTACTGAAAGAGTTGTCCGCCGGAGGCGTCGGATCGTCCTGCCAATGCCGTAGATCGGCGGCGCCCGTCGCACCGGTCGCGAGGTTTCGCCAGTTCAGATTTAGGTACCGGTAGGGATACTGATCGGCGAACGGGGCAATGTTCGCGGCCGAGAAGCGGGCGACACCGGGCTCGTCGCCCACAATGGCCTTCATCGGAATGGTCTGGAACAGGCCACCGGGGACGGCTCCTGGGGCTATCTGGAATCCGGTCACGATGGGAACCTGGAGGTTTGTCACCTGAGGGGCGGCCGCTGCCGTACCCATTCCGATCCCGAGCGCAAGGGGAACGGTCAGTGCCGTTGCTACTACCGCTCGCCGCAATGACTTTCGCATGCTGCATACCTTTCGTCTAAGTCGCACAGGGTGATTCCGAGTTGTACCAGAATCGGCTCCCAGCGCTCCAGGTTGAAGCTGAAACATCAACTGGCTGTTGAGTGTTTGTTGCCTTCACCCTCTCAGGCGAAATGTCCGTTGTTCCATCCGTATACCGATTCGTGACGGGGTCGTGACCCGACGGACGTTAACAGACCGATCGGACCGTTCGATTTACCTGCCAAGAGGTGATGCACTCTGCAGCCACCGGTGAGGACGAACGAATGAGGCAAGTCCGCAACATCGTGGCCATGTGTGCCCTGGTCGCCGCTACCACCCTGACCCTCACGGCCTGCGGGTCCGAGGGACCGACCAGCACCGATGCAGCGGCGGTCACCAGCGCCGCTCCCGCTCCGTCAGCGGGTAGCTCTCCCGAGATGGGCGGCGGCACGGAGGCGGAGGGACCGGCGGTCGAGACTCCCGAGGTCGTGACCCCGGCACCCGAGCAGCCCACCGAAGCGGGACCTGCTGCCGTTCCACCTGCCCCGAACCGCGACGACGTCAACGTCGACGCACGCGACTTCGAGGTAGACGGTGGCCAGTACTTCTTCCAATCCCCCAGCGGGAATGTGTTCTGCGCATTCAATTCGTCCAACGCTCCCGGAACGATCGTGGGCTGCCAGGTGCGCTACTCGGTACCGGGCAACACCGGGCGCGAGTGCGCGAATACGGCAAACAACACCTACGGGGTGAAGATCAACCAGGACGGGACCGTCGAACAGATCTGCACCAACCAGGGGATTTTCGTCGGCGATCCGAACAATGGCGACGTCCCGATACTCCAGTACGGCCAGGTCATCGGAGTGACAGGTAACTTCTGCCGGTCCACCGAAGCCGGCATTACCTGCTACGACGGCGACAGAGGCTTCATGATCTCCCGCGACGTCAACATCGCTTTCTGATGAAGGAGCTCCGAATGATCCGAAGAAGTGCTCTACTCGCGTCCACTGCTGCCCTCGCTTTCGCGCTGACCGCCTGCGGCGGCGAGGAGGCCCCCGCGGCTGCACCGACCCCCGCCTCCAACGCCGCATCAGCAATTCCTGCTCCACCGCAAGTGACCATCGCCAATCCCCCGGTCGACACCACGGACACTGCCGCGCCGGAGACCGCGGATTCATCGCAGAGCAACCCGAATCCGGTGAACAACACGGCACCGATCACTCCCGTCGACCCGGCCCGCTACACCGCATACGGCAACGAGGTGGGGTGGAAGTCGCCCTCGGGCAAGATCTACTGCAAGATCGGCTCTTCCGAATTCGGGTCCGGTTGCCAGTCAGGAGATGCTCCGGTACCGGACGGCGCGAACTGCGTCACCCCGTCGTTCACTATCGACCAACTGAGCAAAGGCTTCTACATGACGCCGGGCAAGGTGACGCCGACCTGCTTCAACCAAGGCCAATTCGGAGTCGAGAACGCGCAGACGTTGGAATACAACACCTCCATCACGTTCAATGGGATGACGTGCTTCTCCCGCGTCGAAGCAATGATCTGCGACGCCGGCGGCGGGCATGGCTTCGTGTTGTCGATGCAGCAAGCGACGTCCAACTGATGACGGGACACAGCAGTCGCGCGGCCCTCGTCGCCATCGCGTTCATTGGTGTACTTCTGACGGGATGCAGTAGCTCGGACGAACCGACAGATGCGATGCCGTCGGTCATTCCCACCGTCGTCGCGGGTGCGCCGGCGACATCGACCGAGGCGGGACCACAAGTGACGGCGGCTCCGCAACCGGGCGGCATCGCATCCGAGACCGATTCTGTGACAACACCATCGGTCGACGCCGCGCCGATCACTCCCGTCGACCCGGCCCTATATGCCGCCGTCAACGACGAGGTCGGGTGGAAATCACCGTCGGGCAACATCTACTGCAAGCTCGGCTCCACCGCGTTCTCGTCCGGATGCCAAGCTACGGACGCACCGGTACCCGACGGCGCGGACTGCGACAAGCCACCGTTCTCGGCCGACGAGATGAGCAAGGGCTTCTTCCTGGACCCGGGCAAGGTCACCCCGATGTGCTTCAACCAAGGCGCTTTCGGGGTCGAGAACGCGCAATCGCTGGACTACAACACATCGATCTCGCACCTCGGCTACACCTGCTACTCCCGAGTCGACGCAATGGTCTGCGACGCGGGCGGCGGGCACGGCTTCGTGTTGTCGATGCAGCAGGCGACGTCCAACTGATCAGCGAGCCTCATCCCGTCGAGGCTCCATGACGAAGTCGTCCAGATCGGCTCGCCGCGTCATCTCCCAGTAATCGACGATGCGCCACGGCAACGTCGAGACCACCCGTCCGGCGTCGTTGCGGTACCAGTTGTCCATGCCGCCGTGCGACCAGATCATCTTCGCGTGCGCCTCGTCGTGCTTGCGGACGTACTCCGCTTCCACATCGGTCTTGCACTCGATAGCTCCGATTCGCTTGTCCACCATGTCAGTCAAAACATCGACGATGTAGCGCACCTGGCATTCGGCGATGGTGATGTAACTGCCTCCGTGACCCAATACCGTTCCGGGACCGCAGGTGATGAAGAAGTTCGGGAAGTCCGGGACAGTGATGCCGAGATACGCGTGCGCGTCCTCCGGGCCCCAGATATTGCGGATGGACTCACCCGATCGTCCGCGCACGTCGATCGGCGTCAACAGCTTGTGGGTTTCGAAGCCCGTCGCGAGAATCACCACATCGACCTCGGTCTCCGAACCATCGCGCGCAACAACCGAATTCGAGGTGATGGACGCGACGGCGTCGGCGATGAGGGTGACGTTGTCGCGCTTGAGCGCGGCGTACCAACCGTTGTCGAGCAACATCCGCTTGCCGAAGGGCGGGTAGTCGGGAAGTGACTTCTCGATCAGGTCCGGCCGGCCTTCGAGCTCGGCTTCGATGTAGCGAGTGAACACGCGTCGATGGGCATCGTTCATCGGGTTGATCGAGCGCTGCGGATGCTCCCACTCAGGATCGACCTGCAGCGAGCTGTGCACACGATCGTTGAAGTTCCAGGCCAACCTGGTCCGGTACCACAATCGATACAACGGGACGACATCCATCAAGTAGTTGGCGTCGTCGCCCATCTCGGTGAAATACACGTCGCTCGACGACACCCACTGCGGCGACCGCTGGAATACCGTCGCATGCCCCACCGTCGACGCGATGGCCGGAAGCACCTGCATGGCACTGGCCCCGGTTCCGACGATGGCGACGCGCTTGCCGGTCAGGTCCAGATCGGCCGGCCAGTTCGCGGTGTGGAAGATGGGGCCGTCGAACGATTCGAGCCCGGGAATGTGGGGCACCTTCGGTCGATTGAGCTGACCGGTGGCGGTGATCACCACGTCGGCGGTCAGGATCTCACCATCGACCGTAGTGACCGTCCAGCCCTGCTGCTGCGCGTCGTACTCGGCGGTCGCCACCTCGGTGTCGAAGCGAATACGTTGCCGCAGATCGTGTTCGGACGCGACATCGCTGAGGTACTGCCACACCTCGTCACGCTTGCCGAAGTGCGTGCTCCAGGCCCGCGGCGCAAAGGAGTAGGAGTACAGGTGACTGGGGGTGTCGACGCCGGCACCGGGGTAGGTGTTCTCGAACCAGCCGCCGCCCACATCGGAGTTCTTTTCGAGCACGGTGTGACTGATGCCCGCCTCGTGCAACTTGATGGCGGCGAGCATCCCCGAGACGCCGGCACCGATGACGATGACCGACAGATCGTTCGGAGCCGCCACCGGAGTGTCCGCGGCGGTGAAGCCCATATCCTCGGCGACCATGACGCCGAAATCGGGAGGAACCTGCTCACCGACGGCCGCGCTGATCATCTCGACGAGGTGCTCCGAGCTAGGTGCGGGCACCGCCATGGGCGTGCCCTCGTGGAACGCGCAGATCGCGTCGAGCGCAGCGGCGCGGATGCGGTCGGCCACAGCGTCGTCGAACCCGCCCGTGTCGTTGTTGTCCATACCCCGACTACGGGTGGGGCGATACGGATCGGTGAGCCACGTACGGTCTCCGGTCAACTGATAGAGCACCGCCACCAGCGTCGGCAGATTCGCCGCGGTGAGTGCCCGCGCGAGCCGATCCCGATCCACCCCATCCACGGTCTCCGCTGCCGTTGCTGCATCTGTGGACACCGGTTACCTCCTGTTGCGTGCTGCTCTATCCGACTCCGATAGCTCAACTAACCATGGTTAGGCAATTTCGCGCAAGGGATTCGCGGTCTCGATATTCACAGCTTCTCAGCCCTTGACAATGTGGCCCACGCCACACAATGCTTCAGGGCACTACCTAACAGCGGACAGGCGAAGGGATACACCCATGGAACTCACCGAGGCGATGCGCACCACCGGCACCTGCAGGCGGTACCTCAGCGATCCTGTTCCCGACGAGGTGTTCAAAGCCGCGTTCGACGTCGCGCGCTTCGGCCCGCAGGGCGGCAATCGTCAGCCGGTGCGGTGGATCGTCGTGCGTGACGCCGCCCGCAAGCAGGCCCTTGCCGATCTCTACCTCCCGATGTGGGACGCCTACTTCGCCGGCATCACCGGCGGAACCGTCGCCGTCGGCGCACTGCCCAAGACCGTGCAGGACGCCGATTACTTCGCCCGCCACCTCCACGAGGTGCCCGCCATCGTGGTGGTCTGCGCCGCGCTGGACGGACTGCACCCCACCGATCACGAACTCGGCCGACTCTCCGTCGTCGGCGGCGCGTCCATCTACCCCACCGTGCAGAACCTGTGCCTGAGCCTGCGCGATCAGGGCGTTGCGACTGCTGTGACCACTCTCCTGTGCCACGAGGAGCCGGCCATTCGAGAATTGCTCGGCATCCCGGACGACTACATCACCGCCGCGCACATCGCCGTCGGGTACCCGGAGAAGTCGTTCCCGCGCAAGCTCACCCGTGATCCGGTGGAGCAGATCGTGGCGGCAGAGACGTTCTCGCAGCCGATGTTCGACTCCGCAGCACTCTCCCCTGCCCTCTGAACCACGTACCCATCTCAGGAGTCCGCCGTGCCCGGTACCGCCACCCACCACCGTTCCCCCATCGGCCGCGCCACCATCGGCGATCAACTGCGTCGCCATGCGCGGACGCAGCCGAACAAGGTCGCGTTCATCAGCTACGCGGCGGACGGCACCCGTGAGGTCACCACCTACGGCGAACTCGATTCTCGCGCAAACCAGTTCGCCAACCTGCTGGTCGATCTCGGGGTGACAGCAGGTGACCGCGTCGCATCGATGGCTCGCAACAGCGTCGACGTGGTGGTGGCGTACTACGGCACGCTCAAAGCCGGAGCGGCCTTCACCGGCATCAACGTGATGTATCGCGCAGCCGAGGTGAAGCACCAACTCGAACACGCGGAACCGACTGTGGTGGTGGCCGATCCGGCCTTCGTCGAGATCATCTCCTCGGTGAAGCCGGACACCACCACCCTGGTGACGTTCGGCTCCGAATATGCCGCGCTGACGGCGAACACTCCGTCCACCGAGCCGAACGTCGAGATCGACGAGAACGACGTCGCGATGGTCATCTACACCTCCGGGACGGAAGCGGCGCCCAAGGGCGTCATGATTCCGCACCGCAACTTCCTGATCTCCACTGCGCCCGCGTGGAGCTGGGGTCTGCGCACCGGACCGGAGGACACCTGGCTGTTCGTCATGCCCTTCCACACCATCGCCGGGCTCGGCTCGATGACCACCCTCACGCTGATGGGCGCGACCCTGGTGCTGCCCGCAACGGTCGATCCTGCTCAGTCGCTGCGCATCATCGCCGCCGAGAAGATCTCCGTCATCGCGCAGACGCCGACGTTCTACCTGGCGCTGGCCCGTGACGGGCAATTCGGGCCCGAGGCCGTGAGCCAGGTACGGCGCTGCCTCACCTACGGTGGCCAGGTGTCACCACACACGATCAGCGCGTGGGCCGACGCCGCACCCGAGGCGATCTGGGGCACCTACTGGGGACAGTCGGAACTCTCCCAGCTGGGCTCGGTGGGCTGGTTCTCCACCCTCGACGACATCCCCGACGGGGACGCGTCGTGGATCGGCAAGCCCGTCACCCACCTCGAGATCAAGGTGGTGGACCCCGCGGGCAACGAGAGTGAGATCGGGGAATTGCTCTGTCGCACTCCGTCGGTGATGCTCGGCTACTTCAAGGACCCCGAACGCACCGCCGAGGTGTTCCGAGACGACTGGGTACACACCGGCGACATGGTGCGCATCGACACCGACGGCAACCTGTTCTTCTACGATCGGATGAAGGACATGATCAAGTCGGGAGGGATGAACGTGTCGTCGCAGGAAGTGGAACGCACCATCCACACGCATCCGGATGTGCTGCGCGCGGCCGTCGTCGGAGTACCCGACCCGTACTGGTCCGAGGCCGTCACCGCCTTCGTCATCGCCCGCGACGGGATGACCGCCGACCCAGCCGCGATCATCGAATACTGCCGCACCGAGTTGGCGTCGTACAAGGCACCGAAGTCGGTGCACATTGTGGCCGAACTGCCCGTCGACCCGCAGGGCAAGATCCTCAAGCGTGAACTGCGGCTGCTGGCGGCGGTCGAGGAAACGGTATGACGCAGCCGGCCGATGTGAGTCCACTGCCTCGTCAGGCTCGTACGCGTCAACGGCGAGAGGACATCGTCGCCAACGCCGCGAATATCTTTGCGCGTGAGGGTTACTCGAATGTGGGGATGCGCGATATCGCCGACGCCGTCGGCATCAAAGGTGCCAGCCTCTACCATCACTTCCCGTCCAAGGAAGACATCCTGTTCGCGATCTGCCTGACGGTGACGCAGGAACCGGCCGAGGAGAACCTGCCACTGCTCGACGCGGCCGGAACCCCCACCGAGCGCATGTCGTCATTGGTGCGCGCGCACCTGGTGCATCTGAATCGGCGACGGGTGGAGTACATCGTCGGCCTGCACGAGCTGGCCTCGCTCACCCCCGAGCACCGCACTGTTGTCGAGGATTATCGCCGTCAGTACCAACGACGCGTCCGAGACGTGATCACCGCGGGAATGCGGAGCGGCGAATTCACCGTTCCTGACGCACGATTGGCGTCCTTCGCCCTGACCGACATGCTCAACGGCATCAGCAACTGGTTCCACGACGGCGGCGAGCTGACCATCGAGGACGTCGCCGACAACTACGTCGAACTGGCCGTTCACCGCATCCTAGGAGCATCACATGGCGATTGACGGTCACTGCGACCCCGAGTTCTCAGCGGTGCGTGACGCGCTCGCAGCCAACCTCGACAGCGGCGAGGAACTCGGCGTGTCCATCGTCGTCGACATCGACGGCCACACCGCGGTCGACCTGTGGGGCGGCTATCGCGACACCGAGCGCAGCCTGCCGTGGGAGTCGGACACGATCACCAACGTGTGGTCGACGACGAAGATGGTGACGTGCCTGGCAGCGTTGATACTGATCGACCGTGGAGTGCTCGACCCCGACTCGCCGGTCGCGACATACTGGCCGGAGTTCGCAGCCGCAGGCAAGGAGAACATTCTGGTGCGGCATCTGTTGTCGCACACCTCTGGCGTCTCGGGCTGGGACCGGCCGTTCGGCGAAGAGGACCTCTACGACTGGGAACTGGCAACATCGCGTCTGGCTGCGCAGGCTCCGTGGTGGGATTCGCGCACGACGTCGGGCTATCACGCTGTCAGTCAGGGCCACCTGATCGGAGAAGTCGTCCGCCGCGTCACCGGAAAGTCGTTGCGGCAGTTCGTCGCCGACGAGATCGCCGGGCCGCTCGGTGCCGACTTCCAGATCGGTGCCGTCGAGGCCGACTGGAATCGGATCGCCGACGTCGTACCGCCGCCCCCACCGACCGATGATGCCGTGCCCGACCCGACGATGGTGCGTCGCAAAACATTTCTCGGACCGTTGGTGCAGGCTTCGTCCGCGAACACCGAGGTGTGGCGCGCCGCGGACATGGGTGCGGTGAACGGGCATGCCAACGCACGATCGGTCGCCAGAATCCTGTCGGTCATCTCCCGAGGCGGCACCGTGGACGGCATACGACTGCTGAGCCCGGAGACCATCGACACGATCTTCGAGGAGCAAACCAACGGAGTCGATCTGGCGCTGGGTATCCCGTTGCGCTTCGGTCTGGGCTTCGCTCTGCCTCAGCAGGAATCGATGCCCTACATCCCCGACGGCAAAATCTGCTTCTGGGGCGGTTGGGGCGGATCGCTGACGATTCTGCACCCGGAATCGAAGCTGACCATCTCGTACGTGATGAACCGAATGGGGCCCGGCATCATCGGTTCGGAGCGAGCCGAGCACTACGTGCGCGCGGTGTACGACGCCCTCGCCTGACTGCACTCAGCGGGTCCAGGGCGTGTCTGCTGGAGGTGAGACGGCATGACGTCCACCAACGCTCTCCTCAGTCGATGTCGAGGATGATCTTCCCGTAGGCGGTGCGCGCAGCCAGTTCCTCATGCGCTTCCCCGGCGCGATCCAAGGGATAACGCGAGTTGATGCGCGGGCGCAGCACCCCCTTGCCGACAAGTTCGAGCACAGTACGCATTTCGTCACGCGTCTGGGTATGCGAGGAGATGTAGGAGATCTGGCGACGGAAGAACTCGATGATGTCGAACTCGACGACCTCCCCCGCGTGAGCGCCGATCGACACCAGTCGGCCGTACGGGCGCAGCATGAACATCGACTCGGTGAAGGCTGTCCCACCTACCCCGTCGAAGACCAGCTCGACCCCGCGGCCTCCGGTGATCTCGTCGACGGCGGTGCGCACGTTGGTCGTCGTGTAATTGATGACGTGATCGGCACCGTCAGCGGTCGCCTGAGCCAACTTGTCGTCTCGGCTGGCTGTACCGATCACGGTCGCGCCGGCAGCCTTGCAGATCTGGAGTGCAGCCGATGCAACGCCACCCCCGATCGAATGGATCAGCACGGTCTCTCCCAGCTTCAGCTCGGCGCGGATCATGAGCGCGTGCCGGGCGGTGCCGAATGCACTGAGTGCGGCTGCCGCCTCACCGAAGTCGACGGTGTCGGGAAGTGTCAGGCAATGGTCGGCGGGTGTCGAGATCTTCTGCGCGTACGTTCCCGGTATGTGCTCGCCGAGCAGTTTGCGGTTGACGCAGATGTTCTCCATGCCCCGTTGACACCACTCGCAGTGGCCGCAGGTGCGGATGTAGGAGACGGCTACGCGCTCGCCGATCCGAGCGGGGTCCACACCGTCACCGACAGAGGAGATGATGCCGGCACCCTCGAGGCCCAAGGTGTGCGGCATCGCGAAGTCGAATCGCGAGACGCCCTCGCGCACATCGATGTCGACGTGATTGAGCGCGGTCACCTTCAGATCGACCACCACTTCGCCGAATCCCGGAATCGGATCCGGAAGCTCCTCGATCTTCAGGACCTCGGGGCCGCCGTACTCGCGGAATACCAGTGCTTTCATGCCATCTCGTCTCTCGTAGTGCGCGTGTTCAGAGTACGGGAGGGCCACCGGCGTATCCGGGGCAGCGGTGGTGGTGGGTCTCCGACGTCGCACTGTCGATCGAGCAGGCGATGTCGAGCGGCCTGGAAGCGCACGGCGTCGGCGTCACTTCATGATTGCCGATCATCGTCGGTGCGGCGCAGGCCAACATCCACTACCTCGAGACCAAGCGCTCTCAAATGGGACACTTGTTGCCGCACAGCGTGGCTCAGGGTTGGTGAACGGCAGAGCGATAGAGGCCTCCATCGCCTTCTCTATCATCCACTTTTTACACGGGCTACTGGACAGATTTCCCATACGCGTGGACCCGACAGGTTCGATCCCACGTGCCCTAGAGTGCGGGAACCGTGATTCCTCGGGCGTCGAGGATGGGACGCACTCCTTCGGCGAAGTAGTACGCCTCCTCCAGGTGTGGGTAGCCCGAGAGGATGAATTCGTCGAACCCGGCGTCGTGGTATTCCCCGATCAGGTTCGCGACCTCCTCGTGCGACCCGACCAACGCCGTACCTGCACCGCCGCGAACCAGGCCGACGCCGGCCCACAGGTTCGGGTAGATCTCGAGCGAGTCCTTGCTGCCCCCGTGCAGCGCGGCCATCCGCCGCTGCCCCTCGGACTGCGACGACGAATGAAGTGCGTGTGCCTGGGAAACCTGGTCTTCGGGAAGCTCGTCGAGGAGCTTCTGCGCGACGGCCCAGGCCTCTTCGGACGTGTCGCGGCTGATGGTGTGCAGGCGAATGCCATAAGTGAGCTTGCGCCCCTCGGCGTCCGCGAGCGCCTGCACTTTCTCGATCTTCGCGCGAGCGTCGGCCGGCGGCTCGCCCCACGTCAGATACGTCTGCACGTGCTTCGCGGCGACGGCGAGTGCGGGATCCGACGAACCGCCGAACCAGAACTCGGGCAACGGGTCCGGTGCTTCGGACACACGCGCGTCGGCGACCTTGAAGAACTCGCCCTCGTGATCGACCGCCGACTCGGTCCAGATCCGGTGGACGAGTCCGAGGAATTCATCGGTGCGGGCGTAGCGCCGATCGTGGTCGATCCAATCACCAAACCGACGCTGCTCGACGTCGTCGCCCCCGGTCACGATGTTGAACAGCACCCGCCCTTCCGAGAACCGCTGCAACGTCGCGGCCTGCTGCGCCGCCAACGTGGGCGGCGTGAGACCGGGACGGAAGGCGACGAGGAACTTGAGCCGACGGGTGCTCTGCAGCAGGGCGGCCGTGGTCAGCCACGCGTCCTCGCACCACGTTCCGGTGGGAGTCAGCACCCCCTCGTAGCCGAGTCGATCCGCGGCCTGAGCGACCTCGGTGAGGTAGCGCAACGACGGACGACGAAACCCGGCGGGTTCACGCAGATTGCCGGAGGCGTGTGACGCGCCGACGATGGAGCGGCCGTCGCCAGCGGTGGGAAGGAACCAGAAGATGCGTGCGGACACGGGTGAACTCCTACGTGATCAGTTGGTGGATGCGTTCGCGTCTGCGATGGCGTCGTTGTAGCGGGTGTCGACGAAGTCCTCGAACTGGTTGCCACCAGGGATGCTGCCGCTGTCTACGAAGACATCGAACAGTGTCTGCTCCGACTCGACCACTTTGTCGTCCAACGTAATTGCCGGTCGCTGACTTCGTCCCTGCGCCAATTCGCCTGCTGCCGGGTCGATGCCGACTGCTGTTGAGTACGCCGCCGCCCACTCGGCCGGATTCTTCTCGGCCCAGGCGGAGGCTTTGGCCAGGCGAACGACGAAGTCCTGCAGGGCGGTATTGGTCGCCGGATCGTCCAGTGCTTGCTGCGAGGCGATACCGAAGCCATAACCGTTGGCGACGCCCTCAGCGGTGGTCAGTGTTTTGGAGCCGTTCTGGACCTGCGCGATCGCGGTGAACGGATCCCAGATTGCCCAGGCATCGACCTCACCCGAGGTGAATGCCGTCAACGCATCAGCGGGCTGAAGGAACACCAACTGAACGTCGCCGGTGGTCAAGCCGGCCTTCTGCAACTGCAGCAGCACATGGCCGTGCGCGGAACTCCCCTTGCCCACTGCGATCTTCTTGCCACGCAGGTCTGCGAACGATGCGAGCGTCGAGTCTGCCGGTACGAGAATCTGATCGCCGCTCGCGTCGTTGGTGTAGGCGGAAACAACCTTGATGCGCGCGTTGGCTGCGACACCGAAGACCGGCGGCGTGTTACCCGTGACCGCGAAATCGATCTGACCGGCCGTCGCGGCCTCCACCTGAGGAGGACCGGAAGTGAAGGTGGAGAACGCAACATCGTAGGGAGCAGAGTCCAGCTCGCCCGATGCACGCAGCAGTGCTTCGGTGCCACCCTTCTGATCACCGACATCGAGGGTGACCGTGGCGAGCTGGTCGTTCGAAACGAGTTCCGGGGCTTCGGTGGTCGCGGTGTCGCTGCCACGGGAGACGCAGCCGGTAAGGCCGGCGACCGCCAGAGATAGGGCGGCGAGCACACCGAGTGCGCGCAGAGAACGGGGACGAGCGTGTGGCGACATGTGTGAAAGATCCTTTTCAGGTGCCGAATTGACCGGTCAGTGAACTCCGAGAGCTCCGAGCAGGTGATGGCGAATCCGAGAGAAGCCGGGTGTTCCCCGGTCGCGGGGACGAGGCAGGTCGACTGTCACCGTGTCCGAGACTTCGCCGTTCTCGAGCACCACCACCCTGTCTCCCAACGCAATTGCCTCGTCGACATCATGGGTGACCAGTAGGATGCCGAAGCCGTGCCGTCCCCACAGATCGAGCAGAAGCGACTGCATGGTCAGCCGAGTGAGGGCGTCGAGCGCGCCGAACGGTTCGTCGAGCAGCAGCAGTTCGGGCTCCCCCACCAACGCCCGCGCCAGGGCGGCGCGCTGGGCTTGGCCACCCGACAGCGTGAGCGGCCACGCGTCCCGCTTCTCGGCGAGACCCACCTCGTCGAGGGTCGCGTCCGCAGCAGTCAGTGCGTCGTTACCCGTCACGCCCGCGGTGTTCAGTCCGTAGGACACGTTCTGACGGACCGTCCGCCACGGAAACAGGCGGGGTTCCTGGAACGCCACCGCCGGATTCCCGGCGACGTGCCGCTCCCCGGTGTGATCCGTCGACAGGCCGGCCAGCACGCGCAGGATCGTCGACTTTCCGGAACCGGAGCGTCCGACCAAGGAGACGATCTCGCCCCGCTCGATGGACAGGTCGACGCCCTTCAATACGTGGCTGGATCCGTAGAACTTGTCGATGCCGTGCAGGGTGGCGACGGACGTCGTCGTCGTAGTCATGAATCAAGCATCCAATCGGTATCGCAGGGCGCGCTTTTCGAGAATCCGGACGATGCCGTCGGTGGAGATTCCCATCAGGGCGTAGATGACAAGTCCGAAGATGATGGTGTCCAACCGCAGGAAATCTCGCGCATTGTTGATGACGTAACCGAGCCCGGATTCGGCGTTGATCTGCTCTGCCACGATCAACGACAGCCACGCGATGGCCAACGACTGCCGGAGCCCCACCAACAGTTGGGGAGCGATACTCGGCAGGATGATCGTGGTGAACCGCTGACGCCACGAGAATCCGAGTACGACGGCGGTGTCGAGGAAGTCACGATCGATCTGGCGTATCGCCGAGAACGTGTTCAGGTACAAAGGAAATGCGACACCCAGGGCGACCAACAAGATCTTGGGAGTCTCGCCGATCCCGAACCACAGAATGAACAGCGGGATCAGGCCGAGGTGCGGAATCGCGCGCAGCATCTGCAGCGGCGGATCGACGGTTGCTTCGGCGAGCTTGGACAACCCGACCAGCGCACCGAGTGCCACGCCGATCAATCCGCCCAGAACGAGCCCCTGGACGACCCGGGTACCGGAAATGGCAAGGGCCTCGGCCAATTCACCGGTGCGCAGCAGGTCCAGTCCCGCGTCGAAGATCAATGACGGAGCGGGAAGCACACGCTCGGAGAGAACACCTGCAGCGCTGGCGATCTGCCACAGGATCAGCAGTGCGACGGGAGAGAGAAAGCGTAGGACGGTCCACCGGTACCGCTGCCACACCGATTGTTTCGGTGACGCGGGCGCAGGGTCGGTGTCGCTGACACGCAGGTGCACGGGCCCAGCGGGTGGGGCGTACGACGTGACGACCATGTTCACGTGCCTTCCGGTTGATGACGAGCAGGTTCGATTCACCACCATCGGTCACGATGGGGGTCCGAGAACAGGGTTCGAATCAGCGTGAATCCAAGTCGGGCAGAATCGGACGTATGAACACCGCGCCCATCCACACCGAGCGCCTGACGCTGCGTCTGTACGAACCTGACGACGCAGACCGGATTCTCGCGTACTACAGCGACCCGGAAGTCTGCCGCTACTTGCTCCACGAGGCGTGGACACAGGCCGATGCGGTTGTCGCGGTGGGCAAACGGATGAAGCGAATCGGACTACACACCCAGGCACTGGCGATGGTCGTCGAACACGAGGGGACGGTGGTGGGCAACGTCGAGGCATGGTTGGTGGACAGTTCCCCGGCTCTCGTCGAACTCGGCTGGACGTTCGACCCGGCCGTATCCGGTCGTGGCTACGCCACCGAGGCGGTGAACGCGCTCATCGACCACGTGTTCTCGCTACCCCAGATCCACCGCGTCAGCGCGCAGATGGACGGACGTAACGACGCCTCTGCCCGGTTGGCCGCCCGGGTCGGGATGCGTCAGGAAGCGCATTTCCGAGCGAACTGGTGGTGCAAGGGCGAATGGACCGACACCCTCGTATACGCGATGTTGCGCGAGGATCGCTGACCGACGTGGCGCGTTCACCTCGTGACCACCTCTGGTTCGGTTCCTCGCCACCGGCCGGTGACCGGAGTGCGACAGTCTCGGGACACTTCACTTCTCGACTCCTGGGAGTTTCACGAATGCGCACAATTCGTAGAGCAGCCTTGCTGGGCACGCTCGCGCTGGTCTCCGTCGTATCCACGTCGATGGGCAGTGTCGCTACCGCTGCGCCGGCACGGACCGCGTCGCCGCTGTGCCAGGTTGCGGATCTGCTCCCCAGCGGATCGTCATCTGGCCTCGGCTACCAATGTGCTGAAGCGGGTGAGCTTCTGGATCTGCCGATCGGTGATGTGCGCGCGACGCAACCCTCGCTCGGGTACGACGAGGTGTACTACAAGCTCGGTCGCTACACGCTCGGCAAAGACGAGATCAACAAGAAGTTCGACGACTGGTGCGAGGCCAACGGCCAAGAAGAGGCTGCCTCGGCATCGCCCGGTGCGCGGCTGGACAATCCGTCGTCGTTCACCTGCACTGTGCCCGTCGGACAGGAAACGCCCGACACCATCGCACCTATGAAGACCGTTGTCATCGGGCCGGGCGGCGTGACCTACCTCACCGACGGACACCACACGCTGACCTCGTTCTACGAAACAGCCGACGGTGGACCGAATCTGCACCTTCGACTCCGGGTGGTCGCAAATCTCAGTGACCTGAGCACTGCCGACTTCTGGGCTCGAATGAAAGCTGAGAAGTGGGTGTGGAACTACGACGTCGACGGCAACGAGGTTCCGGTGGAGCAGCTCCCATCAGGCGTGGGTCTTGCCAAGTTCCAGAACGACAAGTACCGGAGCCTGATGTACTTCGCTCGCGACATCGGCTTCACCCCCGGCACCATCCCCTTCCAGGAATTCTATTGGGGTGCATGGGTTCGCGACTCCGGAGCGGTGGACATCAGCGGTTGGAACAGCAACAACCTGGCGAGCTACCTGAACACCGTCCAGTCGGTCTCGCGCGCTCAGGTCGCGGCCCCGAAAGACGCTGTGATCGACAGTGGCCGCACCGCAGCGGAACTCGGTGCCCTGAACGCCTGGAACGACGGAAAAGCAGCCACCAAGGGTGAATTCGGTAAGCTCTCGGCACCCTTCTCGGACGCCAAGCCCGGCAAACTCGCCTACGCCTTGCAATACAAGTCGGGACTGCCCCGGTAGGTGCAGGTCGAGTCGCCGGGCCGTCGTTCTTACAGAGCGGCCTGGCGGCGAGACCGCAACCGCAGGGCAACGAAGACTACGGCAGCAATGGCCACCGTGACGGCGACGATCTTCTGCAGGATTTCCGCATACGCGTCGACCAGGTGCCAGTTCTCGCCCAGCTGATATCCCGCGGTGACGAAAATGGTGTTCCAGATCAGACTGCCGATCGTGGTGAGTAGCAGGAACTTCGCCATTCCCATCCGCTCGATCCCGGCAGGCAGGGAGATGAAGCTACGAAAGAGCGGGATCATTCGACCGAGCAGCACTGCTTTCGAGCCATGCCTGGTGAACCACGCCTCCGAGCGGTCGAAGTCGCTGGCCCTGATCAGTGGAATGCGCGCTACCAATGCCCGCGTGCGCTCGCGTCCGATGATTGCACCCACCGCGTAGACGATCACCGCGCCCAGCACCGAGCCGAGAGTCGTCCAGAAGAGCGCGCCACCGAAGGAGAACACTCCCTGACTGGCCGAGAACCCGGCAAGTGGGAGAACGAGCTCGCTCGGAATCGGCGGAAACAGATTGTCGGCACCGACGACCACGGCCGCGCCGGGGCCACCGAGTGCATCCATGACTCCCACCGCCCAGCCTGCCAGCCCGTCGAGAGTCTCGGTTTCTGCTGCTGCGGTAATCAATATGTCGGACATGGCAATTCCCCTGTTCGTCGGTGTTTCCTGTCGTGAAGGACGCTGAAAACGCTACGAATTTCGTGAATGCGGGGCATCGAGGAATACCGTCGCCTCTCGCCGGGCAAACCGCATGGAAATCCTGTGGTTTACCGCAGTATCAGCGGGCATTTGTGCGGCTACGCTGCTGGAGTGCTGGCTAACCGTGGCGTGTACCCAACCGGGCAGGCGGATCGTGTGTCGATCGGCTCACTGCTGCGGCGTTGGCTCACGGCACTGTCCGGAGTTCTGCTCGGTAGCATCACCGCGGTAGCAGCGCTGCTGTTCTCTGTGATGACCTCACTCGCCCTCGTTCTGGCGCGCATCCTCGGTCGACGAGGGTGGCCTGTGCAGAGGGCAGTAGACGCCAGCGCATTGTCGTTCTCAGAGTTCGAGATTCGACGCATCAGCCGATTCCACGGCGCGCTGCGCACGGACGCGCTGACCCCTCTACGCTGCCGCATGTATCTCGGTCTGCGGTGGACGATCGGAATACTCGGGCTCGGCGTGGTTCTCCTGCTGACACTGTGCCTCGTCGTCGCGGGCTCGATGGTCTCGGCATGGATTTTCGGCGGCGACTGGGGCCTGATCGAAGAGTCCAACCGCGTCGACGGCGGACTCGTCGCGATGGCCGCGCTGCCCGGGATACTGTTGATCTTCGTGGCCGCTGTCGGCGTCGCAGGAGTGGGATCGTTGGACCGCTGGTTTGCCGTTCACGTGCTCGGACGGCAGTCCGAGCGACTGTTGCAACAGCGGGTGGCCGAGCTGACGAGCAGCCGCGATCACGTGGTCGACGCCATCGACGACGAACGCCGACGCATCGAGCGTGACCTGCACGACGGGGTGCAGCAGCACCTGGTTGCACTGGGGATGCTGGTCGGCCGGGCTCGCCGCGCCGACGATCCTGCGAAGGTGCACGAACTCCTCGGCCAAGCCCAGGTCGCCTCGCAGGGAGCGATCGACGAGTTGCGCGAGGTTGCCAACCGGGTCTATCCGATCGCGCTCGACAAGGACGGCCTGCGCGCAGCTCTCGAAGCACTGGCCGAGCGGTCCGGTGTGCCCGTCCGACTCTCGTACGAACTGACGGAGAGGTTGCGCCCCGCTGTGCAAACAGCCGTCTACTTCGTCATCTCGGAGGCGGTGACCAACGCAGCCAAACATGCCTCCCCGACATCGTTGGAGGTCAACGTCACTCGGCAGAAGTTCGATCGCGTACTGGCAACCATCACCGACGACGGGGGCGGCGGTGCTGATCCGTCCGGCACCGGACTGTCCGGACTGGCCCGCCGCGTCGCTGCGATGGATGGCACCCTCACCGTGGACAGCCCGGTCGGCGGCCCGACCGTCGTGACTGCGAGCGTCCCATGCGCGTGATCGTCGCGGAGGACTCGACGTTGCTGCGTGAGGGTCTGGTGCGTCTGCTCGTCGACGAAGGCCACGACGTGATCGCGTCTGTGGGCGACGCCGACGCGCTTCTGGTTGCTGTGGAACTGGATCGTCCCGACATCGTTGTCACCGACGTCCGTATGCCCCCAGGTCACAGCGACGAGGGCCTGCGGGCGGCACTGACCATCCGCGGTCGATGGCCGGAGGTGGCAGTACTCGTGCTCTCCCAGTACGTCGAAAACCGTTACGCAGCAGAGCTGATCAGCGGATCAGGGGGCAAGGTCGGATACCTGCTGAAGGACCGAGTCGCGCAAGTCGACGAGTTCCTGGACGCCCTCGACAGGGTGGCCGACGGAGGGACTGCCTTCGACCCGGAGGTGGTGCGCCAGTTGCTCTCTCGCACCACCCGATCGAATCCCCTCGAACGACTCACTCCGCGCGAGCGCGATGTGCTCGAGCTGATGGCGCAAGGTCTCACGAACGCCAGAATTGCCGCTGATCTGTACATTTCGGTGAGCTCGGTCGAGAAACACATCAACGCCGTGTTCGACAAACTAGGATTGGCGAACTCCACCGGTATGAGTCGACGGGTGATGGCGGTGGTTGCCTTCCTGCGCACGTAACCGATCCGACTACCAGCGATCGACGTGCAGCACCGTCTCGATGGGATCCCGCGGCGCGACCTTGAACGTCTCACCCGTGTAGTACGCCGTCGGAATCAACGCGCCCTGATGGAAGTCTTCGGGGATGCCGAGAAGCTCGGAGATCTCCGCCTCGCGGGCCAGATGAATTGTGGTCCAAGCCGTTCCGAGGCCACGTGCCCGTGCAGCCAGGGCGTAGTTCCACACCGCAGGCAGCAGTGAGCCCCATAGACCGGCCTGATTTCCCGCCGGGAGCGTCTTACCTGCCTGGATGCACGGGATCAGCAGTACCGGAACTTCACCCATGTGCTCGCCGAGCCACCCCGCACTGTCGCCGACTCGCTTCTGCACCGAGGCGCGTTCCGGATCGTCCGCGAACAAAGCCGACGCGGAATGCTTCGACGCCTGATACGCGGCGAACAGTTCGCCGTAGATCGCGCCGATCCGGGCACGAAGATCGGGATCGGTGACGACGATCCACTGCCACCCCTGCTTGTTCGACCCGGACGGGGCCTGCAGCGCGATCTCGAGACATTCCTTGATCAGTTCCAACGGAACCGGCCGCGTCAGGTCGAGACGCTTGCGGACGGTGCGCGTCGTGGTGAGCAGTTCGTCGGGAGTCAGGTCGACAATCGGGAAAGAAGTCACCTCTCGATCATGCACCATCCGGCCTCTGCAGGGCCCGGTTGGTTAATTCCTCGTTCGCAGCATCCCAGCGCGCCGCCATCGACATTCCCCCATGCCCATCCCCCTCGTCGACGACGAGTGTCGACCCGGGCCAGCGTCGGTGTAGTTGCCACGGCGTGACCGCGGGCCCTGAGATGTCCTTTCGGCCGTGGATCAGGGCACCCGGGATATCGGCCAGACCTTCGGCTCGATCGAGCAGGGGCGGATTGCAAAACCCGTCGTGCGACCAGTAGTGCGCCGCCAACCGCACGAAGGCCAGTCGGAACCGGTCGTCGTCCCACCTGGGATCGCGTCTGATACCTCCGGTGCCGATCGATATGTGGACGTCCTCCCACAAGGCCCATTCTCGGGATGCACTGTCGCGCAACGTGAGATCAGATGAGTTCATCAGTCGGTCGTACGCGTCGACTATGCGGCTCTCACCTCGTCGATAACCGACGCCCGATTGCTCGGCGAAGGTAGCGAAGCGATCCCACGCCTCCGGAAAGATCGCACCGACGCCCTCGGTGATCCAGTCGACCTCAGCTCTGCCCGTCGTCGTGACCGCAACGAGGACCACGCCGAGAACCCTCGTCGGATGCGCGAGAGCGTAGGCGAGAGCGAGAGTGGATCCCCAGGACGCGCCGTTGACGATCCACGTCTCGACGCCGAGGTGCTCACGCAAAGCTTCGATATCGGCGATCAGGTGCGCAGTTGTGTTGGGGGCCAATGACGTCGCGGGATCGGACGCATGCGGCGTGGAACGGCCGCACCCACGCTGCTCGAACCCGACTGCGCGAACACGGGACAGGTCGAAGTGGCGACGAAACTGACTGGCGTTCAGGGTCCCGCCCGGTCCGCCGTGAAGGTAGACAGCCGGGACGCCGCCGGACGGGCCCCATTGCTCCCAGTAGATGCGCTGTCCGTCCCCGACGTCCAACATTCCGTGCAGAGTCGGCTCGTCCGATGTCATACCGCCATCACATCATTCGAGAGGCATTATCTGCCGGATCATTGCCCACGCGGACGCGTCGACCCACGAGGGGTTGGCCTGCTGCGGCGACCGGAACACCTCGAGCAGCGACAGTTCCTCGATGGACCGAATGTCCGACGCGAGGATCGGCTCATCGAACAGCGTTATGTTCGTCGAGATCTTCCACTGCGAACCGGGAACCGGGGTGCCGGCCAATCGGCCCGCACCCCAGATCCCGCGTCGCGGGTGGCTACTGACCCAGAACAGCACGGGTTGCCCGGGTTTCATCAAACGTGTTCGGTAGTTGTCGGCGACGCACCAGTTCTCGTGCGCACGTCCGGCTTCGATCATCGGTGCGAGATCGGTCTTGTGCGGATTGCACTTGATCACCCATGCACCGAGCGTCTGGTCCGTAATTGCCCGTGCCGTCACCTTCGCCATCGTAATGACGACTTAGGCAACCGCGTCGTTGCCCTGCGCTGCCGAGACCACCAGATTGTTTGCGGTCAGCTCGTTTGCGTTCTTGACTGCGTCGACCCACTGGTCGGTGGACGCTACTGCCGCGAAGTTCGACTGGTAGAGCACCATCAGTGCCTTGTGCAGCTGCTCAGCCGAAACGGTCCCCGCCTCGTTGGAAAGGTTGATCGCACCGGTGGCGTCGGACAGGATCTCGACGGTCAGGTCCAGCGCCTCGGCGTCGGCACTGGAGGCAAGGTCGCAGTTGTTCGTCATGTAGCCGACGATTGTGACAGTGTCGATGTTGTGGGTCTGCAACCACTTCGCGACACCGGTTCCAACGAACACGCTGCTGTACTGCTTCTCGACTCGCTCGAACGAGGGCTGCACGACGGCCTCAATGTCGGGATGCAGCTCGTAGGTCGGGGTGCCCTTGACGAAAGCGGGCGAACCTTCGGGCATTTCGTGCTGAACGATCGCGACAGGCAGGCCCTGAGCCGCAGCGGCTTCGATGGCGCGGACGATATTGGCCAACGACTCGTCGCGCGGCGGGTACTGGATCTTCAGCACTCCATCGAAGTACTCCTGCTGGACGTCGATGACGATGAGGGCTCTGCGCGGTGCGGTCATGGGTGTTCTCCTTGTTGCCGGCGTTCTCGGTCGATACCCATCGTTCGTCATCGACCTTGCGTCCACGAGTGGCACGGATGCATACTTTCGATTGATTTGCGCCAACGTGCTGGATCGGAGCCAAACATGCGAATAGCGCTCTATGTGTTCGACGGCATCACGATGTTTCACCTCGCCGCGCCGCTGATGGTGTTCGGCGAGGTGAATCGGCTCGGACTCGCCTCGGATTGGGAGACGCGCGTGTGGTCCGACGAACCAGGCTCGATCCGCACCGAGGAAGGGTTTCCCATTGGCGAGATCGCGGGTCCCAGCACCGTCGACTGGGCCGACATCGTCATCGTGACGTCGTGGCCCGAGTCATTGCCGCGCATAGGGACTGACTTCTCCGACGCCCTTCGCGGAGCTCATGCTCGAGGCACAGCGATCGCGGGTCTGTGCCTCGGTTCGTTCGCCGTCGCAGACACCGGGTTGCTGGCCGGCCGCCCCGCCGTCACGCACTGGACCAAGATGACCGAACTGCGCGAGCGAAATGCACACGCCGGCGTCGACGAGTCGGTCCTCTACATCGACCACGGAGACGTGATGACCTCCGCGGGAACGGCATCGTCGATCGATTCTTGCCTGCACATCGTGCGCAAACACCTTGGTTCGGCGGCCGCGACGCGGGTGGCGCGCAGTCTGGTGGTCGCACCCCATCGCGACGGTGGCCAAGCGCAGTACATCGAACGACCGGTCATCGAGGCATCGGGAGATACTGCGATCGCCGACGTCCAGAGCTGGGCACTCGAGCGACTGGACGAGTCGCTGCCCATCGAGCGACTGGCCGATCATGCCCGCATGAGCCGACGCAGCTTCATCCGTCAGTTTCAGTTCGAGACAGGATCCACCCCGGCTCGGTGGGTGCTGATCAAACGGCTGGAGGAAGCTCGGAACCTACTGGAAACGACCGATCGCAGTATCGAGAACATCGCAGCACTGTGCGGATTCGGCAGCGCAGTCACCCTGCGTCAAAACTTCCGCTCGGCATTCGCGGTGACACCGACGGCCTATCGACGGCAATTCGCGGTCGGTTGTGCGCCCGCAGAGGCGTTGGACAGGCAAGGATGAGCGACGTGATCCTGTGGATAGTTGCCGGAGTAGAGCTCGCCGCCATCGTTGCGCTCGGTGTCGTGTTGATTGTGTCGCGTCGCAAGCTGAAGCACACCCGCCGCGCACTCGACCGAGCTCTCGCAGAAACACAGCAGCGCCGTAAGCGACGCGGCCTGGTGCCCTTCGCCATCAGAACTGCCTTCCACACCACGGACCTACTCATCAACAAGGGCTTCGGTGCCACGGTTCGCAACTCCGTCGAGGACCTCGCGGGCTGGGCCAAGGTGGAACGCCCCGATCTGGCACGTATGACGGCGGACGGCGACATCGTGGTGATGTTCTCGGACATCGAAGGATCGACCGCACGCAACGAGGAACTGGGCGACCGCGGCTGGGTGAAGCTGCTCGAAAAACACAACAAGCTGATCTGCAAGCACGTCGCCGATCACGGCGGCCATGTGGTGAAAAGTCAGGGCGACGGGTACATGCTTGCCTTCTCCGATCCCGCTGGGGCCGTGCGCTGCGGGGTAAAAGTGCAAGAAGCACTGATGAAAAACCCGGATCGATGGGACCGCATCCGCGTACGCATGGGCGTGCACGTCGGCAGTTCGGTGCGACGCGGAGACGACATCTTCGGACTCAACGTGGCCATGGCAGCGCGGGTTGCGGGACAAGCCGAGGGCGGCGAGATCTTGATTAGTGAACCTGTCCGCAACGCCATCAGCACGGCTCCGGATCTTCCCGTCGGCCTGCCACGTGAAGTCGAATTGAAAGGAATGAGCGGAAGTTTCCAGTTGTATCCGATTGACGTGCCAACACCCGATCAAATGTTGGAGCTCGAGTGACTCTCTCCAGGCCGCTGTCCACAGTTCCCCGTGTCAAGCCTCGGATGCGGAGAGCCTTCGCCTTCACTTGACGCCTGACAGGCGACAACGGAATTGACGAGTCGCCGCCCGCCAACATCTACGGAGAGGACCAAGACCACTCGACATTGATCTGCACTGGCGAAGTCGAAGAGCTGAATCACTCGAAGTCGGTAAGTTTCTCGTAGGTCGCCGCCGCTCGTTCCCTGAGCTGTTCGCCCGAAAGATCCTCCGCGCTATCACGCAGCACCGGATCCGAAACGTAATCATCTACATCGAAGAATAAATCCTCGAGAATCACGAACACATCACCCCGCAACTGGATCTTGTCGTTGGTGAAAGTGTGGAGATATTTTGCCTCGAAGTCATCCGCCGACATTTCATCGTTCACAAATTTCCGGATAATCTCTCTGTATTGGCTCAGCATTGCTTCGACCGATCTCTGATTCTCCGTCATTATTCATCCCCCAGGACTTCCCTGTCAGAGCGCATCGCTGACTTGTACACGCGGTTCAGGAGAGATCGGCACTATCCTTCTCGACTCAACTGACGGAGCTTCTCCAACGCCCCAGTCGCACAGACCAGCAATTGACCTGCGTCCAGATCGTCGTCGCCGCGCAACCTATCCTCGGCGACGTAAGCGTCCGCATCTCCGAACAGACCGTTGACGATCTTGGACACTTCCTTTTCGAGTATCCCCGGTGTCCCCTTCACCAGCCGCAAATATTCCTGCTCGAAGACATCGGCCGTGTCGCTTCCATCGACGAAATCCTCGATAATGGGGATAAATATCAGGGCCTGCTCGGCCGCCCTCCCGATAGCATTCATCAGCACAGTCTCTCCTCACTGAAAAACGACGCCATCTGCTCCTCCTCACATCCCAGCCGGCTCGGCAGAAGTTGCACGACACGTCCCGCTTCGTGCGCCTGCAGATTCGAGGAACCCTCGGGCGCTCAACAGCCTGGTCAGAGTCGGGACACGCGACCCGACCTGGTGTCGTCCGACCTCCCCCGTCTGCCCCGCCACTGTTCGCCGAAAGGCGACGCCCATAGCCTTGGACGTCGTCCAAGCCCAGTAGGTTCCATCGAACTGCAGCAGATACGCCCAAGGATTCAGCCTCCGACACGGGGCGGATGGGCGCCGGAGTCAGGAAGCAAGGTCAAAGAAATTCAGGCACAGTCATACTCAGCAGGTGGTAGCTCAAACACTTGCCATGTCCGTCGAGAACGGGGCTCCCGGTCACTCCCCCACCGAGCACGCCGGGCAGCTCGAACACCAATCCCGAGACCAAGGGCATTTCGGTGCGACGCACGGCTCCGGTGACCAGCGGTGCGAAATGCCCGGCAACGGCATCGACAGTCAGTGCGCCGGAGAGTAACTCGTAGTCCTCATCGGTTCGCGGGAACACCGCAAGAATGAGGGTATCGCCCTTGTCCCCGGTTCGCACGTCGGCGAGATCATCGACAGTTCTCATGCCGTCACCTCCGTGATGTGCACGGCGGTCGTCACCTGTGCACGTGGGATCAAACAGGAGCGGATTGCGAGAACCTCCGCGCTGCTGCTCCGTGCACCACCCCCGCCGGCCGGGCCGTTGGTGTACAGACTTTCCACTTCCCACCCCACGAGTGCAGCGGTCTGCGCATCGGGCACCTTTGCCGTCACGCGCAATCGCACTTCGGGGACGTCGGTGTGGGCAGCAAGTCCGCGGAATGCTGCGCCCGCCCCGATGTACTCGATGCCCACGTTTTCCGCCGCGATCCCGTGTACCTCCCACAGTCGTTGCTGCACAATCTCTCCGGCAAGCTGTGCGCGTTGCAGTGCGCGTGGTCCGGCGTAGCTGATCTGCCCCTCTCCGAGCCAACCGCCACGGAATCCCAGGGTCACCTTCAGCTCCTCCGGACGTGCACTGCCCGTCGCCCCGGACACCGCGACCCGATCGGGACCAGTGGTCTCGAACGAGACACCGGTGAAATCGGCGGTCACGTCCGGCGTCAAGTATCTGGCTGGGTCGCCTACCTCGTAGAGCAACTGCTCGGCGCACGTTCGCCGCGTCAACTCACCGCCGGTGCCGTCGACTTTGCCGAATTCAGCTGTGCCGTCGGCACGCACGTCCCCGAACGGGAAGCCCAGATTGGCCAGACCCTGCACAGGCTTGGTCACCGGGTCCGCGAAGTATCCACCGGTCAGTTGGCCCGCGCACTCGAGTAGATGCCCGACGGCCGTCCCCGCGCCGAGTGACTCCCAATCCTGACCGGCCCAACCGAATTCGTGCATCAGCGGCGCGAGATACAGCGCTGGATCGGCAAGACGGCCGGTGACGATCACGTCGGCACCGACGTCGAGCGCGGGCAGGACTGCATCGGCCCCGATGTAGGCGTTGGCCGACACCAACTCCTCGGCATGCTCCGACAGCGGCCGGCCGGTCTCCCACACCACCGGGTCGATCCGGCGCACCGCGTCGAGCACGTCGTCGCCGGTGACAGCAGCGATGCGCACCGAACGCGAGCACACCTGCTCCGCCACCTGGGCGATGACGTTGGCTGCCGCAACAGGATTCGCTGCTCCCGAGTTGGTGACGACGGTGATGCCCTGCTCCGTCGTCGCACCGAGGACTGCGCGCATCCGCGCTGCCAAGAGTGGGTCGTAGCCCGTCGCGGGATCGAGCAATTTTCGGGCTTGCCCTGTTGCGACAGTCCGCTCTCCGAGGCACTCGAAGATCAGATAGTCGAGCTCGCCTCGTTCGGCCAAGATCTGTGCAGGGTCGATCCGATCGCCGGCAAACCCAGCGCCTGCTCCCAATCGGACGGTTCCGGGGGCGCTCATGAAACCCACACCGGGATGACGCCCGTAGCGAACGCGACCCCGAGCATGCCGAGGCTCACCAGCCACGCCCACCCGATCGTGTGCCGGATATGCCTGCCGATGTCGACCTTTGCGAGACCGACGAGAAGATAGAACGCACCCGTCATCGGACTGATCGGGAAGCCGACGGTCTCCTCACCGATGATCGACGCCTGAGCGAGATGGATTGCGCTGATACCGAATTGGTCACCTACCTCGATGAGCACCGGCAACACGCCGAAGTAGTACGCGTCGGGGCCGAAGATGAGACTCATCGGTACCGCGAACACCCCGACGATGAGCGGAAGTGCCGGTGCCATCCAGTCCGGAATCACGTTGGCGGCGCTGACTGCCATCGATTCGATCATGCCGCTGCCGTCGAGCACACCGAGGAGAACACCGGCGGCGAGCAGCGTGCCCACCATGAGCATCGCGCCGACAGCATGCGCTTCGATGCGCGCAGACTGCGCCTTCATCCCGGGGTAATTGATCAGGAGCGCAACGATGGTCGCGATGATGAAACACGTCTCCGGAGGGGCGACGGCCGCGATCAGTGCGCCGAGTGTCGCGACAACGAGAACGACGTTGACCCAGAACAGCTTCGGACGCAGCAAGCTGGGCTCGTCGGGCGTGTTGGGCTTGTCGGGCTTGTCGGGCTTGTCGGGCTCTTCTGAGGTCTCGTCACCGGCCGAGCCGGCTGAAGCCGGCTCATCGGTTCCGCCGGTAGCGGGTACAGCAATTCGCTGCCCGACGCGTGCCGTCGACTCCTCCACCTCGGCCGAGACATCGCCTGCTGCGACCTTCGCCAACCGTGTCCGCTCTCGGCGTCCGAGGTAGTACGCGACGGCCAACGCGAACACCACGCCCGCGATCTGCGCGGGAATGAGCGGCACCCACAGCTCGTTGGCGTCGACGCCCAAGGTTGCTGCCGCTCGCGCCGTCGGCCCGCCCCACGGAACGATGTTCATCACGCCCGCGCCGAGACCGACACACGTGGCCAGCACCAGCCGGCTCATGCCGAGGCGCTCGTAGATCGGCAGCATCGCAGGAACGGCGATGAGGAACGTGACCGCGCCTGCACCGTCGAGATGGGCGACCAAAGCGAGAGCCGTCGTGGCCACCGCGACGGTCGGCGGAGCGCTGCCTGCCCACTTCACGATGCGCGCGATGAGGGGATCGAACAGACCTGCGTCGCGCATGATCCCGAAGAAGACGATCGCGAACAGGAACATTGCCGCGACGCCCACCACGCCACCGAGCCCGTCCTTGACGAACCCTGCCACCTCGGACGGAGAGTTGCCGGCCAGGAACGCAGCAGCCAGCGGGACACCCGCGAGTGCCACGATGGCCGCGACGCGTTGAGTGAACAACAGCAGCAGGATGATGGCAATCGTCCCGAAGCCGAGCAGTGACAGCATGTGATCTCCTTCATCGAATATGACGAGTGTTGTGCAGATCACTTACACAGTCCAACATCAGTTGGGTATAGATTCATGCACTGTGGGCATAAACCTGGGCATTGCCCATCTACGCGCCGTCGTCGCACTCGCTGATCACGCGAGCTTCACCGCAGCTGCCGCGTGGCTGCAGGTCTCACAACCGAACCTGAGCCGCACCGTCGCCGAGGCCGAGCGCCGCCTGGGCGTGCGGTTGTTCGTGCGCACCACCCGAAGCGTCGACCTCACCGGTGACGGGCACGAAGTTACGGCCTACGCCCGTCGGGTATTGCTCGAGTTCGACGACGGCCTGGAGCAGATCGGCCGCTTCGTGTCGGGTGACCGCGGAACCGTCACCATCGCATGCTTGCCGTCGATCGCGGCCACGTTCTTGCCTCCCTACATCGTGGAGTTCCGTCGTAGCCACCCCGACGTCTCGGTACACATCAAAGACGGTTTGCGCGACGACGTGGTGGCCTCCGTGCGCGATGGTTCCGTGGACTTCGCAGTGGTGGCGGCATCGGGGCGAGCGAACGATTTGATGCGGACCACGGTGAGCGCCGACGTGTTCGTGTGCGCATTACCCGCGGATCACGCTCTTGCGCAACGCACGTCGCTGACCTGGACCGACCTTGCCGACGAGCCGTTCATCTCGTTCGGCCCCGAATCCAGCATTGAGTCACATGTACGACTCGCACTGGAAAGTGCAGGAGTTGAGGTGGGACCGTCGGTTCAGGCGCACAACGTGGCCGCCGTCGCGGGCCTGACCGCGGCGGGATTGGGCATCACCGTGATCCCCGAACTCGTGGTGCCGATGATGTCGTTCGCGAACCTGGTCTACTTGCCCATCGAGCCGACAATTCACCGGACCATTTCCGTCGTCCAGTTGCCGGGGAGACGCCAGAGTGCAAGCTGTTCGGCGTTTCTCGGTGTTTTGGTGCCGCCCCAGAACGAATGAATGGTCCATTCACAACGTCTGAGCGCGTGAATGGACCAGTCATTCCATGGGGGTGGAGCCGAACAGAAAGAGCTACTGCTTCGCAGACTCCAGAGCCTCGTTGAAGGTCTTCGACGGACGCATCACTGCAGCCGTAGCTTCGGAGTCCGGGTAGTAGTAGCCGCCGATGTCGACGGGACTGCCCTGGACCTCGTTCATCTCGGCGACGATCTTGTCTTCGTTCTCGGCCAACGTCTTCGCCAGTGCGGCGAAGTGCTTGGCCAGCTCGGTGTCCTCGGTCTGCTCGGCGAGTTCCTGTGCCCAGTAGAGCGCGAGGTAGAACTGGCTGCCGCGGTTGTCGAGTTCACCGGTCGAGCGTGACGGGCCCTTGCTGTTCTCGAGCAGCTTGCCGGTGGCGGCGTCGAGTGCGGTGGCGAGGATGGTCGCCTTGACGTCACCGGTCTTGGTTCCCAGGTCCTCGAGGCTGACCGCGAGAGCCAGGAACTCTCCCAACGAATCCCAGCGGAGGTGGTTCTCCTCGATGAGCTGCTTGACGTGCTTGGGGGCCGAGCCGCCCGCGCCCGTCTCGTACAGTCCACCGCCTGCCATCAACGGCACGATGGAGAGCATCTTGGCGCTGGTGCCGAGTTCGAGAATCGGGAACAGGTCGGTGAGGTAGTCGCGCAAGATGTTGCCGGTCGCGGAGATGGTGTCGAGCCCGCGGATGAGGCGTTCCATCGTGTAGCGGATGGCGCGCACCTGCGACATGATCTGGATGTCGAGGCCCTCGGTGTCGTGATCCTTCAGGTACTTGCGCACCTTGCCGATCAGCTCGTTCTCGTGCGGGCGGTACGGGTCCAGCCAGAATACGACCGGCATTCCGGACTCACGGGTACGGCGCACTGCCAAGGCAACCCAGTCGCGGATCGGCGCGTCCTTGACGATGCACAGGCGCCAGATGTCGCCCTCTTCGACGTCCTGGGTCAGCAGAACTTCGCCCGTCGCCAGGTCGGTGATGTTGGCGACGCCGCCGGCAGGAACCTCGAACGTCTTGTCGTGCGAGCCGTACTCCTCGGCCTTCTGCGCCATCAGGCCGACGTTGGGAACGGTGCCCATCGTCGTCGGATCGAACTGGCCGTTCGTCTTACAGAAGTTGATCATTTCCTGGTAGATGCGGAAGAAGGTCGACTCCGGGCTGACCGCCTTGGTGTCCTTCGGCCGACCGTCCGCGCCCCACATCTTGCCGCCGCTGCGGATCATCGCGGGCATGGATGCGTCGACGATGACATCGCTGGGCGAGTGAAAGTTGGAGATGCCGCGGGCCGAGTCGACCATCGCCAGTTCCGGACGGGTCTCGTGGCACTTGTGCAGGTCGTCGATGATCTCTTCGCGCTGCGCGCTGGGGAGTGCTTCGATCTTGCTGTACAGATCCGACAGGCCGTTGTTGACGTTGACGCCCAGTTCCTCGAACAGATCGCCGTGCTTGGCGAACGCGTCCTTGTAGAAGACCTTGACGGCGTGACCGAACACGATGGGGTGCGAAACCCGCATCATCGTGGCCTTCACGTGCAGGGAGAACATGATGCCCGTCTTGTAGGCGTCCTCCATCTGCTCTTCGTAGAACTCGATGAGCGCCTTCTTGCTCATGAACATGCTGTCGATGACGTCGCCGTCGGTGAGCGACACCTTCTCCTTGAGCACGATGGTCTCGCCGCCCTCGGTCAGCAGTTCCATCTTGACCTCGCGGTCGCCCTCGACGGTCATCGACTTCTCGCCGTGGTAGAAGTCGCCGTGGCGCATGTGCGCAACGTGAGTGCGCGACGCCGGTGACCATTCACCCATGCTGTGCGGGTGCTTGCGGGCGTATTCCTTGACGGCCTTGGGAGCGCGCCGATCCGAGTTACCCTCCCGCAGAACGGGATTGACCGCACTACCCAGGCACTTAGTGTAACGGTCGCGGATGTCGCGCTCTTCGTCGGTCTTCGGGTTGCCGGGGAAGTCGGGGATCGCATAGCCCTTGTCCTGCAACTCCTTGATGGCCGCGAGCAACTGCGGCACCGAGGCGCTGATGTTGGGCAGCTTGATGATGTTGGTCTCGGGCAGCTGCGTCAGCTTGCCCAGCTCGGCGAGGTTGTCGGTCACTCGCTGGTCTTCGTTCAGGTAATCGGGGAACTCGGCGAGGATGCGGTTGGCAACGGAGATGTCACTCGACTCGACGTTGATCTCGGCCGCACTGGCGAAAGAACGTATGACCGGAAGAAACGCGTGAGTCGCCAGCATCGGCGCCTCGTCGGTCAGTGTGTAGATGATGGTCGGCTTCTTCGCTGTCATGTTTCGCCTTTGCCTCAGTTTCAACGTCGTCTTTTGGATGCGTTCGCCATCGACTTTAATCTTCCGAACCCGCGACTGTGGGGGCAGTGGGGTATCACTCCACCTGGGGTTCCAAGTTACCGACCAGTAGGACGCCCACAGGGTTTCGCAACTTCACCCCGCCCCATCCTTGACCACCGTCGGAGCATCCGATTTGCCCGAGTCGGAACAATCGCACCCTCCCCGACCGTTGAGCGAGGTATGACGACCTACAAGACTGTCAATCCTGCCGACGGCACAACTATCAAGGAATTCGAGACTCTCGACGGTGCCGGCGTCGAGCGTGCACTTGCCGATGCACACGCCGGTTTCCAGACATGGCGCAAGACCTCACCGAAGCATCGCGCCGACATCCTGCACAAGGTCGCCGATCTCTACGCCGAGCGTTCCGACGAACTGGCCCGCACGATCTCGCTCGAAATGGGCAAGCCTCTCACCGAATCCCAGGGCGAGGTGGAGCTGTCGTCGAACATCTACCGCTACTACGCCGACCACGGCCCGTCGCTTCTCGAGGATGAGAAGCTCGACGTACCCGGCGCGGAAGACACTGTGCTGCAGCGTAAGCCGGTGGGCGCACTCGTTGGCGTCATGCCGTGGAACTTCCCGTACTACCAGGTTGCCCGGTTCGCCGGCCCGAACCTGATGGTGGGCAACACGATTCTGCTCAAGCATGCGCCCAACTGCCCGCAATCTGCGCTACTGATGGAGGAGATCTTCCAGCAGGCCGGTCTGCCCCGGGACGCATACATCAACATTTTCGCGACCAACGACCAGATCGCCGACATGATCGCCGACTCCCGCGTCCAGGGCGTCTCGCTCACCGGTAGTGAGAGGGCCGGAACCTCCGTCGCCGAGACGGCCGGACGCAACCTCAAGAAGGTCGTCCTCGAACTCGGCGGATCGGACGTATTCATCCTGCTCGATTCCGACGACATGGACGCCACCGTCGAATCCGCGACCCGGGCGCGGCTGTCCAACGCAGGCCAGGCCTGCAACGCCGCTAAGCGCATCCTCGTCGCCGAGGAGGTCTACGACGACTTCGTCACCAAGCTCGTCGCGTCGTTCGAGGCCGTGCAAACCGGCGACCCGCTGGACGCGAAGACCACCCTCGGACCACTGTCGTCGCAAACCGCCGCCGACACGCTGATCGAGCAGATCGACGACGCCGTCGCCAAGGGCGCAACGCTGCTGACCGGTGGTAAGAAGATCGACGGACCGGGTGCCTACGTGCAGCCGACGCTGCTGACAGACGTCACCCCGGACATGCGCGCCTACAGCGAAGAGCTGTTCGGGCCGGCCGGTGTGATCTACAAGGTCGAAAGCGCGCAGCAAGCAATCGAATTGGCGAACTCCTCCGCATACGGTCTCAGCGGCTCGGTGTGGAGCGCTGACCTCGACAAGGCCCGCGACGTCGCCGAGCAACTCGAAGTGGGCATGGCGTTCGTCAACGAACACGGCACCACGCTGCCAGGTTTGCCGTTCGGCGGAGTCAAGCGCTCCGGCGTCGGCCGCGAACTGGGCCCATGGGGCATGGACGAGTTCGTGAACAAGAAACTCGTGCGCGTCTCCGCGAAATAGATCCTGCTGGCATGGCTCCCCGGACACGATGTCCGGGGAGCTTTCGCGTGCCTCGGTCATACTGTCTCGATGATCGTCGAACACGCTTTGTTGCACGTCATCCCCGGTCGAACCGACGAATTCGAGGCCGCGTTCGCAGCCGCGAAGTCGATCATCTCCTCGATCCCAGGATTCGTAGACCTGACCCTGTCCAAGGGCATCGAGCAGCCCGATGTCTATCTCCTGCTGGTGCAGTGGAAACGGATCGAAGACCACACCGAGGGCTTTCGGCAATCCGAGAAGTATCAGGACTGGAAGACCCTGTTGCATCACTTCTACGAGCCGTTCCCCGTCGTCGAGCATTTCGACCCGGTACTGCAGGCGTAGCCGATAAGTTCGAGTTTCGTCCCCATCGCCGTTTCGAGGAGTAACCGTGGCCAACGCTTCGTCGTTCGTATCCAAGCAGGACGACATCGAGATCAGCACCTACACCTGGGCGACGGCCGCTGATCCGGCTCGCGGCGTCGTACAGATCGCGCACGGACTCGCCGAGCACGGCAGCCGCTACGCCCGCTTCGCGACCGCGCTGAACGACGCGGGATTCCACGTCGTCGCCTCCGATCATCGCGGTCACGGGCAGTCGATCGTCGATACTCCGGGCGATTTCGGTGCCGCTGCGTTCGCCGGGCTGTGGGCCGACATCGAGCAACTCGGAGAATCGTTGCTGGGCGAGTACCCGGACCTGCCGCTGTTCTTGTTCGCCCACTCGATGGGATCGTTTGCCGCGCAGCATGTTCTGATCGAACGATCGGACCTGTACGAGGGTGTGGTGCTGTCGGGCTCGACCACGCTGGACATCCTCGCCGCCGGAATGGCCGACGCCCCGGCCGGTGACCTGAGCGTGTTCAACGCCGCCTTCGAGCACCGCACCGGATACGAATGGCTCTCCCGCGACGAGGCCGAAGTGGACGCCTACGTGGCTGATCCGCTGTGCGGCTTCGACCTGCCCGAGTCGACGGTGCCCGCACTGTTCGGCGAGGCGGAGAAGCTTGCCGATCCGCACAACCTCGAGCAGATCCGATCCGACCTTCCGCTGCTCATCACGTCGGGATCCGACGATCCACTCGCGGGCGGCGGCCAGTTGATCGAAACCCTTGCCTCCCGATACCGCGAAGCCGGCATGAGCGACGTGACCGTCGCCCTCTACCCCGGTGCTCGCCACGAAATCCTCAACGAGACCAACCGAGACGAGGTCACCGCGAACATCATCGGCTGGCTCACCGAGCGGGCCGGCTAGACCTCAACGCCGTCGAAGCTGCACGGGCTGCCCGTCCTCCGGGAAGGGCAGCGACGTGAAGTTCAGCGGCGCAACGTAATCGGGATCGACGGTCCAGTCGAACCGCAGCAGCAGGTGATGCATGATCGTCTTGATCTCGGCACCGGCGAAGTACATGCCGATGCATTTGTGGACGCCGCCGCCGAACGGCTCCCACGCATAGCGGTGCACCTTGTCTTCGCGGCGGTCCGCAGCGAAACGTCCGGGATCGAATTGCTCCGGGTTGGGCCAATACTGCGCCATGTGGTGCGTGAAGTGGGGTGCGACAGAGGCATACGTCCCCGCGGGTACGAACTTGCCCTGCACCTCAGTGTCTTTCACGGCGCGGCGAGCCACTACCGGCGTGGGCGACACCAGACGTAAGCACTCCTTCATCACCAGATCGACATTGGTGAGCTCGTCGAGTTGCGCAAAGGTCGGAGCATCGGTGCCCAGCGCCTCGCACTCGGCCCGGCACTTGTCCTGCCACTCCGGATGCTGGCCGAGGTACTGCATCATCGTCGACAGTGTGATCGTCGACGTGTCGTGCGCGGCCATGAGCAGGAAGATCATGTGGTCGATCACTTCGTCGTCGGAGAAGCGCTCGCCGTCGTCGCCCTCGATGTGGCAAAGGACGGAGAAGAGATCGTCGGTCTCGGTGGCTCGCCGGGCAGGCAGATAGCGTCGGAAGAACTCGTCGAGCACCGCTCGGCCGTCCAGACCTCTCTTCCATCGTGTGCCCGGCACCCGGTATCGGACGATCGACGTCGCGGCCTGGACGCAGGCGATGAAACTGTCGTTGAGCTCGGCGATGTCGGCATCCGTCGTTCCCTCCGCACCGCCCATGAAGATGCTCGTCGCCACGTCCAGTGTCAGCGCTTTGAGCGCCGGGTAGACCTGGAAGTCGCGCGCCGGCTGCCACGCCTCCAATCCCGTTGCCGTCACCGGATTCAACGCCGCCACGGACTTGGCCAGTCGGTCGCGAGTGAAGGCCTGCTGCATGATTCGACGGTGACGTAGGTGCTCCTCGGAATCGAGCAGCATCAGGCCGCCGTGGAAGAACGGCCCGATCAACAGCGACCAGCCGTCACCGTTGGCGAACGCCTTGTCTGCGTTCTGCAGCACCTGCTGACACGCATCGGGGCCGAGGACGGTGATCCACTTCTGACCGGCCATCGTCATCCACGAGACCTCGCCGTACTTGTCCCACCGACTGCCGAGCAGCTTCAGAGGGTCTCGTATGTATTCGAGGGTGTGACCGACGACGGGCAGACCGCCGTCACCGAATACCGGCGCAAGCGTCGAATCAGCAGGCGGAGCAGCAAGAGCACGAGACATTGTCGACCTCCATCAATCTGACAGAGCGTCCTGTCAGATGAAATGTAGTCTGCGTCACATTCCGTTCGTCTGTCAAGATCTATCCATGGCATCCACCACGCGCCGCTACAACGGCATGAGCGCAGACGATCGCCTTGCCGACCGTCGTGCCCGTCTGCTCGATGCCGGGCTCGAGGTGTTCGCAGCAGCTGGAGCCAAGGGCGCAACCATGACCGCCATCTGCGCGCGCGCCAAGCTCACCGAGCGGTATTTCTACGAAAACTTCAGCAGCAGAGACGATCTCCTCGAAAAGGTAGTGGATTCGATATCCGACGAGATTCGAGCCAAGGCCCTGGACGCACTGCACTCCCCCGCACCCACGGTCGAGCAACAGGCACACAACGCCATCGCCGCGTTCGTCGATGTGCTCACCGAGGACCCGCGCAAGGGCCGCGTCGCGATGATCGAATCGCTGGCCGTCGACTCACTCCGGACGTACCGACGAAAGTCCATGCGCGCGTTCGCCCATCTGGTCGCCGAACAATCACGCGAACTTTACGGTGAGCAGGCCTTCCCCCAACCGCAGTCGGAAATCAACGGCCTGCTGTTCATCGGCGGACTCGCCGAACTCGTGATCGCGTGGCTCAACGACGAAATAGCCATCACGCCTGCCGACATCGTCGACGCCGCAACCCGTCAGTTCATCGCCACCGCGCACCGCTGAGGTGGGGGTCAGACCCTGGCGTCGATGTTCATGTCGCCACGCGTTTGCCTTCGGATGTGATCGCTTGCCAGCATTGAGTGCGGGAAGCCGGGGTCGATCGCACTGGCTCGGTCGAGCCGCGCTAGATGTTGGGCGCTCAACTCGATCTCCAGTGCACCGAGATTTTCCTCCAACTGCATCAGCGTTCGCGCACCGATGATCGGGGCGGTGACGTGCGGACTCTGCAGGTTCCATGCCAGGCCGATTTGCGAAGGCGTGCAGCCCAGTTCGCTCGCTACTCCACTCACCACGTCGACGATGGCGAGGTTGCGCTCGGTGAGCGAACCCATGGCGATGTTGAAGTTTCGTCGGGTCCCAGGGCTGCTTTCCGAATCGCTGCCACTCACGTCGGCCCGGGCGTACTTCCCCGACAGAACCCCGCCCGCCAACGGCGAGAACGGGACGACACCCAGACCCAGCTGATGCGCCATAGGGATCAGATCGCGCTCGCCACCCCGCTCGATCAGGTTGTACTCGATCTGCAGTGCTACCAACGGTGCCCAGCCACGGAGGTCGGCCAAGGTCTGCATCCGGGCAACCTGCCATGCCGGCGCCGTCGAGATTGCAACGTAGAGCACGGTTCCGCGTCGGACGAGATCATCGAGTCCCTGCATGATCTCGTCGATAGGGGTCGTGTCGTCCCAGACGTGCAGGTACAGCAAATCGATGTAGTCGGTGCCCAATCGGCGCAGACTGTCGTGAACCGAGGCGAGGAGGTTCTTTCGATTACTGCCGCCGGAGTTGGGATCCCCGGGACGACGAAGCGTGGTGTACTTCGTCGCCAGCACGAACGCGTCCCGATTGCCGCGACTGAACTCGCCCAGCATCTTCTCCGAAGTTCCATCGGTGTAGGTCGGGGCAGTGTCGATGAAGTTTCCTCCTCTCTCCACATACGTGTCGAACAGTTTCCGGGCCACGGAGTGCTCGGCCCCCCATCCCCAGTCGGTGCCGAAAGTTGCTGTGCCCAAGGCCAGCCGCGAGACACGCAATCCGGAACGCCCCAGCGTCCGGTAGGTGTCGAGACCTGAAGTCATCGTCTTCTCCTCATCGATGGTGGCGTGCGAACGGTGCTACCAACTTTAAGTACACCGATCAGTTTTCAACGTAGCAACGATTGCATGCCCCTGCAAGCTAAGTACACTGACCGTTACCGGATTGAAGAAAGCGAGGGCAGCAGATGAATACAGGCCCGACCGGCGTGCGCCGTGGCCGTGGGGCGCGGGAGCGTCTATTGAATACCGCCCGAGAGCTGTTCCGAGAACGTGGGATCAACAACACCGGCATGGACATACTCAGCGCACAAGCGCAGGTATCCAAGCGAACGATCTATCAACACTTCGGCAGCAAGGACGAAGTCGTCGCCGCGTGCCTACGCACACAAGACCTGCAGTCCGAGCCCGGAGTGTTCGGACGCACCGACCTCTCGCCCCGTGAGCACATTCTGGTCGCATTCGAGCCGAGCCCGACGAGCTCGGGCGATGCGACGCCGATGTGCCCGTTCATCCGGGCCGCCGTCGAAATTGCGGACCCAGAACACCCCGCACGAGAGGTCGTTCGCGCGTACAAGCTGTCGGTTGCGCAGCACTTTTCGGAACTTGCGCGCATGGCTGGGGCTCACGACCCGGATGTACTCGGGCAGCAACTTGCGCTTCTGCTCGACGGGGCATCCATCAGGACCAGAGCCCTGGGCATCGAAACCCTGCCGATCGCTGCCGGGATTGCTCGCGAATTGATCGACAAGGCAGTAGATTTCGACGCCCGGTCCTTGTAGGTCGTCCGGATGACCTACCGATCGAAGTGCGCCTTCGAGATTTGGCCGTGCACGCCGACCGTTTTGTCGACCACCTGCGAGACGCTGAAGTTCGCGGCGGCAGACAGATAGGCGTACGCCGTCGCACGGTCCATGCCGAGGTCGGTTTCGAGGAAGTTCAGAGCGTTGACCACGGCGCGACGCATGGCCGCGTTCAGGTCCGAACTCTGGCCGCCGACTGCACCGTCCGGATCGGACAGGCCGATTGGAATCCACGAGTCCTCGTTCTCGGCAAAGGGATACGAGTACGCAACGGACGGCGCGTCACCACTGCCCGCCTTGCAGACCGTGAGGCGGAAGGTGCCACGCAACGATCCTTCCATTGCGGTGAGGGCCACCTCGCCGTCGCCCATCGCCATGTGTGGATCACCGACGTAGAACAACGCGCCTTCCGCGAACACTGGGAGGTAGAACGTCGATCCGACACCGAGCAGGCCGACGTCGATGTTGCCGCCACCCAGCGTCGGGGGAATCGAATTGGCGTTGGGCGACGTCAGACCCGGATCGCTGGCGAACGCAACGCCCATCATTCCCATGAACGGACGCAGCGGGAAGCGAACGGACGCATCGCCATACCGCATCACGCCCTGGCCGTCCTCGACTTCGGTGAACGTGGACACGTTGCCGTACTGCGTCGGGTCACCCGACTTCCTGCCGTCGCCTCCGATCGGCGGCATGACTTCGTCGAGGCCAATACCCGCAGGTGCTTCACCGGACGCAGTGACCGCCAGAGCACCCTTGCCGTGCCTGCTCGACACCACGCCGTACGGAACGCGCGGTATCGCCTCGAGCGTCTCGATCTTGAGCACATCACCACGCTGCGCGCCTTCCACGAACACCGGGCCCGTCACCACGTGCGGTCCGTCGACGTCGAAGTTGCGTACCGTCCGGTCGTACCCGCCGGCGATGTCGATCGCGTCCTGAAGAACGTCGGACTCGGAAACACCCTTGCCGCCGAAGAATTCGACGGGATCGCGGCCCTGATCTTCGAGAATTCCCTCGTGGCTGAGCGCATCGATGGTGACCGTCTCGCCGGACTTCATCTGCAGCACCGACTCGGACTCGACCGTCGGAACGTAACCCCACAGAACCTTGTCGACCTCGGAACTCAGGTAGTGATCGCCGGCAATGTCACCGGCTCCGGGCTGCAGGATCCCGCCAGCGGTAGGCGCCGGGACGGAAGAACTCGCAGCGGCAGTGTTCGAGGACGACGTGGAACACGCTGCTGTTCCGGCAATTCCGACGCCCGCTCCCAGAGCGGCCACTGCCTGGATGAATCCGCGACGACCGATCCCCTTGCTGATCGTCTCTGCTGCCTGCTCCGCCATCGACCGCGCCATGATGCCTCCTGAATTGTCCGAATCTCGAACGTAGATCAGGGGTGTTTCTCGGCAGTTACGAACGCGCGTCGGCCCAATTGCTCAGCAGCTCAACTGGGATCGCTGCCCCCGATCACCGACCACCAGATCGCCGTGACAGCAGCCAAGAGACTCACTGCGACGAACTGAGCGAATCCTCCTCCGTCGACGATCAACCACAGCAGACCGATGAACGGACCGGCCACCGCAGCGGGGGCGTCGAGCATGATTCGACGGCGCAACGATCCGAATCTCTTACTGCGCGTGCGCAGATCGAATTCGTTGAGGCGCGGAGCGTCGAGCGGTGCGCCGGGAGGCAGGGACGACCGACTGCGACCCGACGGCAGCGCGAGAATTCCCGGTTCGACGACGAAGGCGCGACGGCCGAGGATCGACCTACTGACCTTCGCTTCGGCGTCGGGGACAAGTCCGAGAAGATCGGTGTGGAAGTAGACGGGGTACCAGGACCGCCTGCCGTTCTCGTGGACCTCCAGGTATCCGCGCGAGCGCATCCGGTGTTGAAACCGCACTCGCCGCACGGTGGTTCGGCCGGAGGAGTGCGATGCAGATCGTCGAGCCAAGAAGGCCGCGGCCACAGACCAACCCGTCCAGATGAGCACGATGAACGCAACCAACAGTCCCAGTGGAGTGACGAAAGCGGTCGATGCCGCGACAATCAGAGTGATTGCCGCGGCACCGACCGGATATCCGAGCCCGTTGTTTATTTCAGGAACCCGACCTTCGACATGTCGATGTCACCGAAACCCGGAGCTCCGAAGTTCGCGAGATTCGACTTGGTCGCGTACGTCGAGGGGCGCTGGAACATCGTCAGGCTGTGGCCCTCGGCCCAGATCGCCTTGTCCGCCTCGTTGTAGTCGGCGATACGTGCGTCGTCGTCGAGCTCACCGGCAGCCTTGTCCAGCAGGCCGTTGATCTCCTCGGAACCGACCTGCCCGTAGTTCTGCAGCGTGCTACCGGGTGTCAGGCGGAAGATGCCGTCACTACTGGAGGTGTATGGCGTTCCCTCCCAGGTGAAGTGGGTGACGTCGAAGGCACCCACCAGGATGTACTTCTCGAAGAAGTCGTCCGACGGAACTGCGTCGATGATGAGGTTGGCACCGACGGCCTTGAGGTTCTGCTGGATGATCTGAGCTTCCTGCGTTGCATTGGGTGTGTCCGCCGGAATGATGTCGTGCAGATCGAGCTGCTGACCGTTCTTCGAGCGGAACTCACCGTTCATCGTCCAACCGGCTGCTTCGAGTTCGGACTTCGCCTTCTCGGGGTCGAAGGTGATATCGCCGTTGTTGGCCTGATAGCCCTTCTGACCGTCGACGTAGATATGACTGTTCAGCACCGTCGGGCTCGACGTGATCTGGCCGAGCTGGGACGTAGCCAGGTAGTCGCGGTCGATCGCTTTCATCAGAGCCAGCCGGACGGCCTTGTCCGACGTGATCCGTCCCTCGGCACCGTTGAAATCGAAGTGGCGGTATTGCGGCCCAAGGCTCTGCCGCAAGTCGACGTTCGGGATTCCCCGCGCCACCTTGAATGCATCAGCACTACTGCCCAGTTCGTAGTAGTCGAGCTCGCCGCTCTGCAACGCTCCGACGGAGGCCGTCGAATCGAGTGGGAGGTAGGTGATGGTGTCCAGGACCGCTGGGTTTTCTCCCCACCAGTCGGGATTGCGCTCGACGACGATGCGCTTGCCGCCGGGCTCGATGTTCTTGACGCGGAACGGGCCTGCGGTAGCGGGCATCGTGGTCACCGATCCGGTGTTGAACGCCTCGACGGTGTTCACCGACTCCGCCGGCATCAGCGGGGAGAACAGCGAACGCCAGTCGCCGAACTTCTCGTTGAAGGTCAGGATCACCTGCTGGTCGTTCTCGCCCCGAACCACCGTGTCCACCTTGTCGTACCCCGCGGTGGACGACGCCTCGTATGCTGGATCCTTACCGCTGTTGGCGGTCCACGTCGCGACGAGGTCGGTGTAGTCCAAAGGCCTGCCGGTACTCCACTTGGCTTTCGGATTGATGTTGTACGTGACGACCTGCTTGCCGTCGACCTCGGACTCGGTGATGTCGGTGAAGAAATCGGTCGCGGTGGTCAGGCTCGCGTCGGCCGCGGCGTGGAACGCAGTCGGCATGAGAGCCTGATAGAACCGATTGGCATCGACTGTGGTGCCATCGATTTGGTAGTAGTTGTAATTGGTCGGCACCTGCGAAAGCGGGAAATTCATGTTCCCGCCCTGCTGCAAGTCACTGATCGGATGCGGATTGATCTGTGCCCCGCTCTCGAAGGACGCAGGCGCATCGGCGTTCGGCCCGGTGTCACCGGAGCTGCACCCCGCCACCAGTCCCACGGTGGTCACGGCCACCGCGATCGGGACCAGTGCCCGAAATAATTTGACTCTCATCAGTTCACCTTTCTCAGTGTGCGGCAGGAGTGGAGCCCGCGAAACGACCCCGGTTGGTTGCAGCAGGCTCATATGGCGTCGGCCAGTTTTGCGGCCTCGGCGATCCGGGCTCGTTGGAGCACGGGATCCGGGATGGGGATGGCCTTCAGAAGTGCACGTGTGTAGGGATCCTTCGGTGCGTCGAAGATTTGCTCCGTCGGGCCCTTCTCCACGAACACTCCGTTACGCATCACCGCGACTTCATCGGCGAGGTGACGCACCACCGACAAGTCGTGTGAAACGAACAGGTACGCCAGCCCTAGCTCTTCCTGCAGATCCTGCAGCAGGTTCAACACACCCGCCTGGATCGACACGTCGAGCGCCGACACCGGCTCGTCGAGCACCAGGATCGATGGCTTCAGCGCCAAAGCCCGTGCAATGCCGACACGTTGGCGCTGCCCACCGGAGAACTGAGTGGGATACCGGTCTGCGAGCTCGGGGCGCATTCCGACGGTGTCCATCAGTTCCCGAACCCGGCGGGTGCGCTCGTCGACCGGGACGCCGTTGATCTTCAGTGGCTCGGCGATGATCTCCCCCACCGGCATGCGCGGGTCGAGGGAACCCATCGGGTCCTGGAATACGATCTGGATGTGCGCGCGCAGCTTTCGTTGCTCAGCGCGGCTCAGACTGTAGGGCTCGACACCGTTGATCTGGATCGAGCCTTGCTGCGGCTTCACGAATTCCATGATCTCGAGCAGGGTCGTCGACTTGCCGCAGCCCGATTCGCCGACGATGGCCAGAGTGGAGCCGGCATGAACATCGAAGCTGATGCCTTGCACGGCAGGCACTTCCCCGGCCCGACGGCGCAGTACGGATCCCTTGAACACCGGGTAGCTCTTGTGCAGATCGGTCACCGACAGCACGGGTGCATCCTTCGATACCGTTACCGCCAGCTCCGCCGGGGCCTCCGATCGCGGTGCGCCCTCGAACTCCGCTTCCACCGATTCGGCTGTCGCCGCGTCGATTCGGATGCAGGCCGCGCTGTGATTCGGTGCCACCTGGATCAACGGCGGTTCGCCCTTGTCGCAGGCCTCTGTGTGCAGCGGGCACCGGGGTCCGAACGGACAACCCGTCGGGAGATTCACCAGAGCGGGCGGCGTGCCCTCGATGGGCACCAGCCGCTCCTGCGCGGGACGATCCGGGCGAGGAACGGAGCCGAGCAACCCGACGGTGTAAGGCATCGACGGGTGCGCATAGAGCTCGTCGACGGGAGCTGTCTCCACGGCACGGCCGGCGTACATCACCATGGCCCGATCGGCCACGCCGGCAACGACTCCCAGATCGTGCGTGATGAACACGACGCCGGCACCGGTGACGTCGCGGGCGGTACGGAGAAGATCGAGGATCTGCGCCTGAATCGTCACGTCGAGAGCGGTCGTGGGCTCGTCGGCGATGATGAGGTCCGGATCGTTCGCGATGGCCATCGCGATGACGACGCGTTGGCGCATCCCGCCGGAAAATTCGTGCGGGTAGGACTTCGCCCGTGTCTTCGGATCGACGATGCCTACGAGATCGAGCAATTCCAGGGTGCGCTCGTGGACCTTCGCCTTGTTCAGCGACGGATTGTGTACCGAGATCGCCTCGGCGATCTGATCGCCGATGCGGTAGATAGGAGTCAGCGCCGTCAACGGGTCCTGCGAGATCATCGCCACCGAACGGCCACGCTCCCGGGACATCTCGCGATCGGACAGTCCGAGCAGCTGACGGCCGTTCAGCTCGATGGACCCGGTGACCCGTGCGGTCTGTGGAAGCAATCCCATGACGGCCAGCGACGACACCGACTTGCCGGAGCCGGATTCGCCGACGATGGCCATGACCTCGCCCTTGTCGACCTGATAGTCCAGGCCGCGCACTGCCGTGACGCGGCCCTCCTCACTCGGGAAGCTGACTTCGAGTCCGCTGACCTTCAACACCGGCACAGTCTCAGCCACGTGCCTGTCCCCTCGTCGAGTTCGGATCGAATGCGTCGCGCAAGCCGTCGCCGACGAAGTTCGTCGCCAGCACGATCAATACCAAAGCGCCACAGCAGAACGCGAACAGCCATGGATAGGTCAACGCGGAGGACGTACCGTCCGCGATCAGCGTGCCGAGAGATACGTCGGGCCGCTGGACGCCGAAGCCGAAGTAGCTCAGCGACGCCTCGCCGATGATGGCGATTCCCACGTTGAGCGTCACGTCGACGATGAGGATCGACGCCATCGACGGCAAAACATGCTTGCCGATCACGCTGCCCGGCGTCGCGCCCATGTACTTTGCGGCGCGGATGAATTCGCGCTCACGCAGCGATCGCGTCAGCGCGCGAATGATGCGCGAGGTGATCATCCACGCGAACGCCGCCAACAGCAGCACCAGGATGAAGAAGCTCTTGTCGCGGAACAGCGGAGAGCAGATCGCGATGACCAGGAAGCTGGGGACGACGAGCAGAACATCGGCGACCCACATCAGCGCCCGGTCGGTCCACCCGCCGAAGTATCCGGCCACTGCACCGACAACTCCGGCGAGCACGGTGGAGATCAACGCGACGAGCATGCCGATGATCAGCGACTTCTGCAGACCACGCAACGTCTGAGCCAGGACATCCTGGCCGATCTGGTTGGTGCCGAACCAATGCCGCGTGGTGGGCGGTGAGTTGAGCGCGTACGCGTCGAGTTCCTCGTAGGTGAACGGGATGAAATGTGGAAGGACGAACGCCCCGACGAACATCGCGAGGAGTACGACGATGCCTACCAGAGCCGGCCGGTTGCGCAGGAAGCGTCGGAACACCAACCGCCGACGGGTGATCGGGGCAGCCGACTCGATCGGGCCCTCGACCGCAGCGATCTCGGGAACCACAGGTGTCGCCATCGCCGGTCCTTTCCTCTACTCGAAGTGGTGAATCAGTCCGCGTAACGAACGCGCGGATCCAATGCAGCAGTGAAGATGTCGGTCAACATGCCGGATACCAAGACCGACAGCGCGGTGAAGAGCGAGACCGCGAGCGTGATGTTGATGTCCTGACTGGTGATGCCGTAGATCAGCCAGTCGCCCATGCCGTACCACCCGAACACGCGCTCGGTGAACGTCGCGCCCGTGATCACCGCGCCCATTCCGAATGCGAACAGCGTCGCCATCGGGATGAGGGCCGTGCGGAAGCCGTGCTTGAAGATCGCACGCCCTCGCGTGAGCCCCTTACCGCGCGCGGTACGGATGTAGTCCATGTTCAGCTCGTCGAGCATGGAACTGCGCATGTAGCGGCTGTAGCCACCGATGGTGAACAACATCAGCACGACGGTCGGCAACAGCAGATGTTGGGCGCGGTCGACGATTTCGTTCATCAGACCGGGGGCGAGTGTGGTCGACGTTTCACCGGTGTACTGGAAGAACTGGCTTCCTGTGCTCTGATTGACCTGCACGGCAAGATATTTCAGCACCGGTGCCAGCACCAGAATCGGGGTGCTGATCAGGATGAACGTCACGACAGTCGCGACATGATCGAAGATCTTGTACTGCCGGACGGCACCGTAGGCCCCGATGAGGGTTCCCAGTACCGCGCCGAGGGCGGTGCCGAGCACGACCAGTCGCAGCGAGACGAGGATGCGTCGCCAGAGTTCGTCGTTGACCGAGCCGGCAGCGATGGTCTGGCCGAAGTCACCGTGAAGCACTGCCCACAGCCACTTCAGATAACGCAGCACGGGGTTGTCGTCGAGATGGAGCGCCGCGCGCTTGGCATCGAGCACAGCGCTCGACGGCGGTGGATTGCGGCTGAGCAGGTTGGACAACGGATCGAACGTGAGCGAGGCCAGGAGGTAGGTCAGAAACGTCGCGATGAGCAGCAGCACGACGTAGTTCAGCAACCTCCGCGCAAGATAACCGCCCACGCGTAACCACCTTCCATCGAGCACCACGGCCGTGCCCGATGGCACCGCTCTCGGCATTGTTCACACCGCGTGTTACCTGCTTGTTTCGTTAGCGGCGGAAACAGACATTCCTCAAGATAGCACCAGGAATTCATCTGACGACCACGGTAGCCGAACTCACTCCGACGCATCGGGACAATGCGGAAACCACGGCGGCAGAACGGGTCTGGCGAGCAGGGAATCGTAGGGTCCCCTAATTCATCGGGTACGGGAACGAATTCGCGACAATGCGGACAGCGCAAGGAAGTAGGTACTCGTTGTCGCGGTCAGTAGATTCTCGACCATGCCGACTGATTCCGCACCCGACGCATTCGCCTTCGAGCGGTTCGATGTCATCGACACCGGATCCATCTCCACGACGTTCGCAGCGAAGGAGCACCGATCCGGGCTGTACGTCCTGCACTTCGCGAACGGCGAGGCCTTCGTGGGATATGCCGACTCCGTGGCTGCCCAATTCGCCGCCGACCGCGACATCTGGCCCGACATCGAGACGCTCGACTTCACCCCCGGGACCGCGGACGTGTTCGAGCAGCTGACGGCGCTGATCTCGCAACTGGCTACCCTGCGTCAGCGCCCGGCGGAACCGACTGCGACAGGCGACGCACCGAGCGTCAAAGCCGCATTGCCGAAAGAACGCGCCAAGCGGGCAACGCTGCTGGACGCGGCCGTCGGGCAGAGCCGTCGCCAGTTCTGGGAGTTGTCCGACCACATCGCCTACCCTGCCATCCGCAGCATCGTGGCCGACTACATCAACTCCTCGATTCCCGACCCAGCGAACACCGAGAAGTACCTGTGGCAGATCAGCGCTATGTCCGACGCACAGGACGATGCCAGTCCGCGACGGTTGGTGACGCTGACGTGCGGCGGCTTCGAGACCTTGCGCGTCGACGAGATCACGCACGACGATCACACGATCGAACTGGACCTGCGCATCAACACCAACGTTCCGCGCGACCGGACCGACGAACAGCTCGAAGTCTCCAACGAGACCGTCAGCGCCGGACGCGGACCGTACCGGGACGAACGCGTGTGGTCGTGGTCGATCGACCTCGGAGCGCTGCTGGAAGAGGACGTGGACGTCGACCTGGGGATCGACGACGACACGTTCGACGACCTGGCCTACGGCCTCAATGCTCGACTGATGCGCTCCGGAAACTCAACGGGCGCAGCCACACACAACCGCGATCTAGCGGCAGACCTACTCGCCGAGGCGTACCGGCAGCTGTTCGAGGCCGAATGAGCGATCGGCTGTGGTACGTCTCCTACGGGTCGAACCTGCTGCGCGAGAGGTTCCAGACCTACCTGACCGGATCCGACGAGCTCTCGGAATTCGGCGCGCACCCACCGGCACCCTCGACGGCGCTACCCGCCGACCAACGGTGGCTGTGGATCGATCACGCGCTGTACTTCGCAGGAGTCTCGCGGCGCTGGACCGGAGCATCCGCCTTCGTCTCGACGACGGTCGATCCCGCGAATCGTTCTGTAGCGCGCGGCTATCTGATCGAGAGAACTCAGTTCGCTCACCTGGCCGCGGTCGAGAACGTCGCGCCCTACATCGATGTCGGAGCGACGCATACCCTCGCCATCGGACAATGGTCGCGGCTGGCAGTGGATCGGCGGGGCGAGAGCTTCCGCGGTAAATACGATGCACTGCTACGACTTCCGGACATCGACGGGCATCCCGCCTTCACACTGACGAGCTCGATCACGCGAGAGCCCGGCGAACCGTCGAGCAGATATGTTTCGACGATTCGCCGCGGGCTGATCTCGGCAGCACTCGATCTCGACGTCGATGCCTACCTGCGCGCCGCCGTCGAACGATCGGCGCAGATCACTTCAGCGCATCGAGGTTCGTCTTCAGCAGCAGTACGTTGTAATCCGACCACCGAGAAGCAGTGAAGTACAGGTCTTTTCCGCTCGACATCGGATGAATGAACGGTGCATAGATGCCACCCGCCGTTTGACCGGCGTCGAGGATGGTCTTCGGTGAACTCCACGGACCCTCTGGATTCTGGGCGGTGCGCGCTACCAGCGTGCGAGAGCTTTCGTCGCCATACATCATGACGTAGCGGCCGAGGTAGTCGCTCCACGCGACCGACATCTCACTGACGGGCCCCTTCACGATGGCCACCGTGTCACCGATGTTCTTGGACCACTGCTTCGTCGGATCCGGATCCTGCGTCGAGTACTCGTACGCGTCGAGGTTCTCGATCTGATCGGGTGCGACGCGAGAGACGAACGCATCGCCGAATCGTCCGTTGGGAGTGCCGAATTGGTACAGGTACTTGCCGTCCCGACCCAACACGTAGGCACTCTGCTGGAACTTGCCCTGGCTTTCGTGGACGTTGGTGAAGCCCGGAATCGTGACACCCTTGTTGACGCGGATCGTCCTGGGATCCGTCGTCCAATTCTGCCCGTTGTCGGTCGATTTGGCCGTCGCCGAGTAGTTGGTCACCCACTCGCCGGGTGCACCCCAGCGCTGCACCGACATGAAGTTGATGTACTGCGTGCCGCCGATCGCGATAGCCGCGGTGGGAATGGTGGTGTCCTCGACGCTCGGCAGCTTTGCGCTCGAGATGATTTCGGCGGCGTAGCGCGGATTGTTGGCTCTGACAACGGCACCCGAGGTGGTGTCGACGGGGTCGGCCGGCCCGATCTTGATACCTTGCGAGAGGTTGGTCGACGCCTTGTCCGAACGGAACAGCGCATTGCTGCGCCACTGCGCATTTCCGGAAGAGCAATCACCGAAGGTATCGCCGAACGCCATCAGAATCTGGCCGGCACCGTTGTCCCAACTGATGCCCAGGTCGGTTCCCGACATCGCCAGATCGTTGTAGGTGTCGTTCACGCTCTGCGGGCCGGTGACCCAGGCGATGCTCTGGGTGTTGCCGGTGATCCGAGGAAGAGGCCCCTGCGGCCCTTGCGGATTCTTCCCCGACATGCCGGCACTGCCCGACGACCCGAACAGCGGCGACGAACCCGGTCCACCGAGACCACCACACGGCTCGGCCGACACGGTAGGTGCGGTGAGAGCGCTGAGCCCGCTCACTGCCAGTGCAAGGACAGCCCCGACAGCAATCTGCCGACTACGTACACGCATGGACGAACCCGCCGTTCCCGTGTGACACACGATACCGATGTGACTGATGGGACGAGTGTTACGCAAATCTATTCATCGCGCAACAATTGAGGCGTGTCGGTGCTTGACAAAATGCCTACGGCGGGAATGACACCCGTGTGATTAACGACGAATCATGCGGACGTGCATCGTGTCCAGGACGAACAGGGCAGCGCCTTGAATGACCACGGCCGTTCCGTGGCCCACTGCCTGGTCCGCGGTGATCCTGCGGCCGAAACGAGGCTTCCGGACGGCGATATGCGCCCCGGCCGCGACGTAGAGAACATCGAGACCTGCGTTGATCCACAACAGCTTGCTGAGGCTCTTCGAGGTCGGGACCGAAGAGTTGAGCGCCCCGGCACCGGCGATCGCAACATCGATCGCTCCCCACCCGGCGGTCTGCTGGCCGAACGCACGACGGGCAGGCGAGGAGCCGCGCAACGCCAACACCGTTCCGACAAGGACACTTCCACCGCCCCACACCGCGAGACGACGGCCGAGCAGCTGGGCGACGACGGGAGCTTCCAATGCAGTCATGGTTGCCAGTGTGCCGTGCTCGGCACCATGACTGTCTCGTAACGCGCCGCCGGTTACGGTCGATCCAGTGAGGACCGAGTACTCGTATCCAAGCAACGGAGCCACCATGCTGAAGAAGATTCTCACCGGACTCGCCTTGGCGGCCGGCGGCGCACTGATCCTCGCGCCCACCGCATCCGCTGCACCCGACGACAACCCCTTCGGCCCCAAGGACTCCACCTCGAGCTTCGTCAGCGCCTTCGACCCTGCGGCTTACGGCAGCGCGAGCAACAAGTCGTTGATCATCAGCCCGTTCGGGACCAGTATGCAAATCGATTGCTCGTCGTTCCATGGACAAAGCTGGTGCACGCAAAACGGTCGCGTGCTGACCCAGATACGGATCCCGGCCGGGTCCTCGGAATGGGACTACCGCACGCTCAACATCTACAACCCGTTCTGACGCGTCGCGCCGGGTGCTGACGCTACCGCCTGCGCAGCAACACAACCCGAGGCTGATAGTGCGGCCCGCAGCCGGCTGATCACCAACCGAACGGATTCGCGTCGGACCCGGGCAGCCAACTGTTGCCCGGGTCCAACCACCCATTGGCCTTGAGCATCTTCCTAGCTGCACGCTGATTGCGGCCGATCAGGCGGTCGAGATAGAGGTGGCCGGCGAGATGATCGCACTCGTGCTGGAAACACCGAGCCAGATAACCCTCGCCCTCGACCGTGACCGGATTTCCCTCCACATCAACGCCGGTGACGCGGGCCCACTCGGCCCGTCCGGTCGGGTACCGCTCCCCCGGGACCGACAGGCATCCTTCGGAGTCTGCAGGGTCGGGCATCGTCTCCGGGATCGCCGACGTCTCGAGCACCGGATTGATTACGTGGCCGCGGTGACGCACTCCGCCGTCGCGCAGGTCGTAGACGAAAACCGCACGTGGGTCACCCACCTGGTTGGCCGCAAGGCCGGCACCGTGCGCGGCGGTGTTCGTCTCGAACAGGTCGTCGACGAACTCGGCCAGTTCCGCATCGAACTCGGAGACGGGCGTGGCAACCGTCGTCAGACGTGGGTCGCCGGCAATGAGGATGGGTCGAATCGCCATGCGGCGAGGTTACTTGCGACGAGGTTACTGTCGAAGCATGGCTCATTCTCGTCGCTCCCCCACCGCTCACCCCGCGGACAAGGTCTGCGCATCGTGCGGCCGGCGAATCGAATGGCGCAAAAAATGGGAAAAGAACTGGGATGACATCAAGTACTGCAGCGACGCATGCCGGAGACACAAGGTGAGCACCAGCGACAAAGAACTCGAAGACAAGATCCGAACCCTGCTCGACGCCCGATCCCGCGACGCCACGATCTGCCCCTCCGACGTGGCGCGAGCACTGTCCGACGACGGTTGGCGCGACTTGATGGAGCCGGTCCGCCGCGCTGCTCGCCGCATGGTCGACGCGGGAGAAGTCGAGATCACCCAGAAGGGTTCGGTCGTGGATCCGTCGACCGCGAAGGGCCCCATCCGCATCCGCTGGAAGCGGTGACACAAACCTGTCGGTGGGTGGGTATAGCTTTCGTGGGGTGAAGACATGGGGGGATGTGTTCGGGCTCGGGGACCAGGAATTGGTCACCGAGCTAGCCGACGTGACCTCGCATGAGAGTGCCTTGGCGGCAACGAGATTGACGTTGCTCGCCGAGATCGACCGACGCGGTCTGGCGATGAAACTGGGGCACTCGTCCGTCGCTCGCTGGTACGCCCGATCGGTGCGCATCACCGACGGATCCGCCGGCCACCAGATGGAAGTCGGGCAGTGGCTCACTCAGTGGCCGAGCGTGCTCGACGCCCTCGCCGGTGGTGACATCCATGCCGCGCACGCCTCGGCGATCGCCGACGGCTACGCCACCGTGCTGGTGGCCGATCCGACCTTGGACGAGAACCATCGCGACGCTGTGGTCGCCGAGCTACTCGAGACGGCTCTGGGGCGCACCGCCGGTCAGGTCACCTCACGCGCGCAGGCACTGGCATATTCCGCGGCCGAGGACGCCCGCGCCCGTCACGAGAAGGCAGAGCACGAACGCCGCGAGCAGGAACAGGCGAGCCGCGCCGACGCTGCAGCCTCGGGTGCCGACGATGGGGAGTCGAGCGACGACGCAGATCGTGACGATGCGGGTGGTGGCGACGAAGGTGGCGGTGATACGAATTCGGAGCCTGCGGGGCCCAAGCCTGTTCCGTGGGGGCCGCCGCCGGTGCCGGTGTCGGAGAACCCCGAGCTGAACCGATTCGATATTCATCCTCTCGCCAACGGCCGCTATCAATTCGGAGGCAACGCCGACCGGTTGCTGGCGGAGAAGCTGCTCACCGCGTTGTCAGCATTGACTGCGCCGCGACCCGGCCCCGGTGGCGAGCGCGACCCGCGCAGTCCCTCGAAGCGCCGCGCCGATGCACTCGATCAAATCCTCGACCGGCACCTGCGCGGCGGTAGCAGTGGGTCGGCGGGCGGGTCGCGGGCGTCGGTGCACCTGATCGTTCCCCTGCGGGAATTGCTGGCCCGCGGGGGCGAGAAGCAAACGGAAAGCGCAACAACATGTTCGACGGGAACGGGGTCAGTCGCCACCAGCTGCCCGGACGGCGGAGACGGCAGCGGCGCTATTGGCCCGCGTCCTGACGGCGCTGCCGGAGGCCGGGTTAATACGTGCGGTACAGCAACCGGTGGTGGTGTTCGTGCTGCTGGGCGGAAGCCTGCGCCCGAGCCGGGCGATCCAGACTGGCCGTTCCACCTCGACTGGACCGGCCCGATCAGCCGCTCCCTCGCCGAGCTCATCACCTGCGACGCAGACCTGACCCCCGTCATCGTCGACCACCACGGGGTTCCGCTCGCCCTCGGGCGCACCACCAGGTTGGCCAGCGCCGACCAACGCATCGCCCTGACCATCCGCGACACCTGCTGCGTCATGTGCGGCCGCCCCGCACAGTGGTGCCAGGCCCACCACGTGAAGTTCTGGGAAGACGGCGGCCCAACCGACCTGAACAACCTCGCGCTCGTCTGCGGAGAATGCCACCGCCTCGTCCACCACTGCGACTGGCAGATGATCATGGGCGACGACGGCCACCCCTACTCCATCCCACCTGAGTCCGTCGACCCCTCGAGGCAACCCATCCCCAGCTACCACCGCCGAAAACGGCGCGCAGCCTGACCATCAATTAACCGCGCAACTCTCGCTTGAGCAGCTTTCCACTCTGGTTGCGCGGCAGCTCGTCGACGAACGTGACGGTCTTGGGCACCTTGAACGGCGCGATGCGCCCCTTGACGTGGTCGATCAGCGCCTCCGCCGACAACTGCTGCCCGTCCTTCAGGACGACGACAGCCGTCACCGCCTCGATCCAGCGGTCGTCAGGCGTCCCGATCACCGCGACCTCGGCGACCGCCGGATGGGTGTAGATCGCGTCCTCCACTTCGCGGGACGCGACGAGAATGCCCCCGGTATTGATCACGTCCTTGATCCGGTCGACCACGGTGATGAACCCCTCGGCATCGCGGGTCACCAGATCGCCGGAATGAAACCACCCGTCCGAGAACGCATCTGCCGTCGCCTCCGGCTTGTCCCAGTAGCCGTCGCACAACTGAGGGGAACGATAGAGAATCTCACCGGGCTCGCCGTCCGGCACATCGCTGCCGTCGGCATCGACGATGCGGGTCTCGACGAAAAATACCGCCCTGCCGCACGACGCCGGCCTTGCCTCGTGCTCGTCGGGCTGCAATACCGTTGCCAGCGGTCCGATCTCGGACTGCCCGAAGCAGTTGTAGAACTCTATGTCCGGATACCTCTCACGCAGCCGAGTGAGCACGGTGACCGGCATGATCGACGACCCGTATTGCGCCTTCTTCAACGACGAAAGATCCCGCGTCTGCAAGTCCGGGTGATTGGCCAGCGGAACCCACACTGTCGGGGCCAGAAACAGTGACTTGATCTTCTCTTCTTCGATGCGGCGCAGGATCTCCGGAACGTCGGGCCTACGCATGAGCCGCACGGTGGCACCCACCGACAGGTACGGCAGCATGAACACGTGCATCCCCGCCGAGTGGTACATCGGCATCACGAGCAGCGGATCATCGTCCTGAGTGAACCCGAGAGCAATGACACACGACACGTACTCCGCCACCAGCGAGCCGTGAGACATCATCGCGCCCTTGGGTTTCGACGTCGTCCCGGAGGTGTAGAGCAACTGAGCGAGGTCGGCCGAATCTGCGGCAGGCTCGAGTTCGGATGCGTCGCCGTCCGAGCTCAGAACATCGGGGAGAGACACCACGTACTCGATCGACAGAGCGCCGCGAACGGAGCCGAGGGTATCCACCAACGCTGGGTCGACCAACACCGCGCGTGAGCCCGACTGTTCCAGCAAGTACTGCAATTCCTCGCCGACGAGCGCGTAATTGATCGGTACATGCACCAATCCGGCTCGCGCACAGGCGAGGAACGCGACGACGTACGCATCGGAATTGACGCCGTACGCCGCCACACGGTCGCCTTTGTCCAACCCCATCGCACGTAGTCGACGCGCAGCGCGGGTGACGGCGGTGTCGAGTTCTCGGTAGGTGTGACTACGACCCTCGAATGTCACCGCGGCACGATCGGGAAATTTCGCAGCCGACCGTCGCAGGACGCCGTCGACCGTGTTCACTCGCGTTCCGCTGCTCATCACCCGACGTTATAGGACGTCCAAGCTTCTCGCCCCGACTTCGGCATCGATGATTCGCGCGCCGATCACGGGGCATCCGGTGTCCATGACAATCAAACAAGCACTCGACAGCCTCGAAAAAGCCTCCTTCCTCGACGGAACGAGCGATGCCATCCACAGCGTTCTGGCACCCGCGTTGACCGACAGCGCCGTCGGGTCGGCCCTACACGGCAAGTGGATCGGGCACCCCATCCACCCAGCGCTGGTGACGGTCACCACCGGGAGCTGGACCAGCGCAGTCGTGCTCGATCTCGTGAAGCATCAGTCCCGGGCGGCCAAGCTTGTAGTCGCGCTCGGTCTCGCGTCTGCGCCGCCGGCAATAGCCACAGGTTGGGCGGACTGGTCGAGGATGAACGCGCTGCAGCGCCGGGTCGGCGTCATCCACGCGGCCTCGAACGCAACGGGGGTGTTCCTTTTCCTTGGTTCCTACCTCCGCCGCCGGAAGCAGACGGACGCAGTGGCCAAAGCTCTCGCGGCGGCCGGCCTCGGAGCCGTCGGCATCGGCGGCCTTATCGGCGGCCACCTGGCGTACAGCACCACCGGCAGCGAGGCAGAGTCCGAGGCTCGGCACCGCGCAGATAGCTGAGCGCCGATCAGTAGTTGTTCGGCTCCCAGATCTTTACCGCGGACAGAGCATTTCCGTACGCCGTACGGTAGACTGCGTCGGCCCCGGACGAACCAGCGTCAGGGGCGGCGAAAGGCGACTCCCGCGCAATGACCTCAGCCCAGCCGACGATCTCGACTCCGCCAGCGACACCAGCTCACGACCTGTCCACCATCGTCGTTCGAGGAGCCCGCGAGAACAATCTTCGCGACGTCAGCCTCGACCTGCCCAAACGTTCGCTCGTGGTGTTCGCGGGCATCTCCGGGTCGGGTAAGTCCTCCTTGGTTTTCGACACCATCGCCGCCGAAGCACAGCGGCAGATCAACTCCACCTTCACGGCGTTCGCACAAACGTTTCTGCCGTCGTACGGCCGTCCCGACGCGGATCTGATCGCCAACTTGTCGGCCGTCGTCATCGTGGATCAAAAGCGACTCTTCGGTGGCCCGCGTTCGACCGTCGGCACGATCACCGACATCGGCGACTGGCTGCGCATGCTGTGGTCGCGCGGCGTCACGCCGCCGATCGGGTACGCCAACGCGTTCTCGTTCAACGACCCGGCCGGAATGTGCCCCGAATGCGAGGGGCTCGGCGAAGCGAAGGTCGTCGACCTCGGCGAACTGGTGGACGAGTCGAAGTCCTTGCGAGAAGGGCCGTTCAAGCACCCGGACTTCGAGGTCGGCAAGTGGCCGTACCGGGTGTTTGCCGACTCGGGCCTGTTCGACCTGGACGTCCCGATCGAGCAGTACTCGGCCCGCGAGCGCCACAATTTTTTCGACGCGAAGCCCGGCGAGGTCGAGGTGACGAACCCCGACGCGGTGATGAAGAGCTACGAGGGCATCATCTCTCGTTTTCGGCGCAGTTACCTGGCGAAGGACGCCGACGCCCTCAAGGGCAAGGCCAAACTTGCATTCGAGCGCATCGTCACCCGCGGCACCTGCGAGGCCTGCGGCGGCTCGCGATACAACGAGACCATCCGCGGTGCCACCCTCGAAGGCCTGTCGCTACCCGACGCGTTCGCCATGCAGGTATCCGAACTGGCCGACCGGATCGACGGCTGGCAGATCAAGGACCTGGGCACCTTCACCGCCGAAATCGTCACGCAACTACGCAGACTCGTCGACCTCGGACTCGGCTACCTCAGTCTGGACCGCGCGACGTCGTCGCTCTCCGGTGGCGAATCGCAACGCATCAAGATGGTCCGCCACCTCGGAGCCACGCTCAACGACATGCTCTACGTCTTCGACGAGCCGACGACCGGTTTGCATCCGCGCGACGTCCACCGCCTCAACGACATGTTGCTCGCGCTGCGCGACAAGGGCAATACCGTCCTCGTCGTCGAGCACGACCCCGAGGTGATGGCCATCGCCGACCGCATCGTCGAGATCGGGCCCGGTGCCGGCAAGTCCGGCGGCACAGTGGTGTTCGAGGGCACTTTCGACGAGCTCCGCCGCGCCGACACCCGGACCGGTGCAGCACTGCGGCGCGAGGGCATCGAAGTACGCACTCCCCGTACGCCTTCGGGCTGGCTGAACATCACCGGAGCGAGTACTCACAACCTGCGCGACGTCAGCGTCGACGTTCCCCTGGGAGTGCTGACCGCCGTCACCGGGGTTGCCGGGTCCGGCAAGTCCTCGCTCATCCACGGACACCTCCGCGAGGCCGCGCCGGACGCCGTGATCATCGACCAGGCACCCATCCGCGGCTCACGACGCTCCTCCCCTGCGACGTATACCGGACTTCTCGACCCGATCCGCGCGTACTTCGCCAAGAAGACCGGCCAGCCGCCGTCGCTGTTCTCACCGAACTCCGACGGTGCGTGCCCCGACTGCCAGGGCAGCGGCGTGATCTTCACCGAACTCGGGTTCACCGACCCGGTGACGAGCACGTGTGAAACGTGCCAGGGCAGACGGTTCCGGTCGGGCGCGATCCGGCACACCGTCGACGGCATCAGCATCGCCGATATCTTCGAGATGTCCGTCGAGGACGCGCAGGACTTCTTCGACGTGAAGAAGATCCGCGACATCCTGAGGCGGTGCAGGGACGTCGGCCTCGGTTACCTTTCCCTCGGGCAGAACCTGTCGTCGTTGTCCGGTGGCGAACGCCAACGGCTCAAGCTCGCTACGGAATTGGTCGGATCGTCGCCGGTGTTGGTTCTCGACGAGCCGACGACCGGCTTGCACCCGTCGGACGTCTCGAACTTGATCGCGTTGTTGTCGGGGATGGTCGACGAGGGCAGGTCGGTGATCGTCATCGAGCACAACCTGGACGTCGTCGCCGCTGCGGATTGGATCATCGACCTCGGCCCCGACGGCGGGCACAACGGCGGCCTGATCACCTTCACCGGCACGGTGGACGGGCTGCTGACCTCGGACACCCACACCGGCCGTTACCTGGCGCGCAGCCTGGGACAGTGACCGAAGACCCGATAGTGTTGGCCCTCCAGGAACACCGGACACAGGAGTGGCAGTGCAGCGTCGATCGGCACGAATGATCTCAGCAGGGTTCGCGGTCGTCGCGCTCGTCGCAGCCGGGTGCGGTGGCGCGACGACCGACGCACCGCCCGCCACCCCGTCCACCACGCCGAGCGGGGAGTTCCCCAAGTCGATCGCGTCGGGCTCGGACGGCGGGACCATCACCATCGACGCGATGCCCCGCACGATCATCTCGCTCAGCCCGACGGCGACGGAGACCCTGTACGCCGTCGGCGCGGGTGAGCAGGTCGCGGCCGTCGACGATCAGTCGGACTACCCGGCCGACGCACCCAAAACCGGCTTGTCGGCCTTCACGCCGAGCCTCGAAGCGATCGTCGCGTACGACCCCGACCTGGTCATCACCTCCACCGACCTGGGCATCGTGACATCCACCCTCGCCGAAGCGGGTGTTCCGACGTTGTTGCTCCCGGCCGCGACGAGCCTCGACGACGCGTACTCACAGATCGAACAGGTGGCCGACGCGACCGGTCACGATGCTGAAGGCGACGCGGTGGTCAGTCAGATGCGTGACCGAATCGACGCGGCTGTCGCGGGCGTGCCGACGCGCGACGAGCCGCTGACGTACTTCCACGAACTCGACGACACCTTGTACACCGTGTCCAGCCAGAGCTTCGTCGGGCAGATCTACGGCCTGTTCGGTCTGCGAAGCATCGCCGATGGCTCCGGTGCAGGCGACTACCCGCAGCTCTCCGCCGAGACGGTGATCACCACGAACCCCGACGTGGTCTTCCTCGCCGATGCCCAATGCTGCGGCGTCACAGCTCAATCCGTTTCAGCGCGTCCGGGGTGGGCGTCGATGACCGCCGTCCGGGACGGCAGGATCTTCCCGATGGACGAGGACCTGTCCAGTCGATGGGGTCCGCGAATCGCGGATCAGGTCGAAGCCGTCGCCGCCGTGGTTCAGCAGATTCCGGCGTAAATCACTCGTACCCGATCTGCACCTCGTCCACGAACCGCTCTGCTGCCCAACCCAATCGGGCCCTGCTCAGATCGGGCACAGTAACCGTCATCTGCACGAGATATTGATCGACAATGTGGTGGACCACCACGTAACGGGTCCGTGCGAAAAGCAGATGCCCATCCCACTCGTACCTACCAGCGATCGAGACGGATGGCAGTCCGCGCAGCGGGGCTCGGTCGCGGCTGACCTCGACCCAGCCCGGCAACGTCCGTGAGTCCCCGAAACCGCACTCCAGCAACACCGTCGGGTCTACCGATCGCGTGAGCTTGCCCACCAGAGCCATTGCATTGGGCACGAACCCGTCGACGGCATCAGCGGGCGAACACAGCACTGCGGTGGCATGCGGGAACAAGTGCTCGGGAACCACGTCCCAACCCTGCATAGTCGGGAGTTCGAGACCGAACCTGTTGCATTCGGTGCGATGCACGGGCACGAGTTCGACACCCTGCTGCTGAAGGAAGCCCTGTATCGACAGTTCTCGAGTTGTCATCGGTTGCCCCGCGGACCCGACATCGACGCCGCTCGGTCTGCTTCGATGCGATCGAGGAACCGGGGCGGGCGAAGTAACTCTCGTGCGTCGTCGTGAGCAAGCTGTGCGCGCGACGAGGGATTATCCCGGCACCACTGCAACACAGCCAACAACGCGTTCGGCTCTACCTTCTTCTCACAGGCCATCAGAACCAGCACTTCATCAGTTTCACTGCCGGGAACGCGGTACGCGACCCGGATTATGGGGTACCAATGCGGCTGCGAGACAGCCGGATTCGGATGGCCGCACGGTTGCAGATCGACGATTGCGTCCCAACGGACAACCGTGACGTCGCTGGTCACTTTCCAGGCCCGACGTCGATAGACCTCTTGCACAATCCCGTCGGGATGCAGGGAAATCCTGGTCCGGTTTATTACGACGAGCCCCAGAACAAAGAACAGGAGGACCACTGGGGCACCAACGAGAGTCAAGATCTCCGCCTTGAACTGGCGTCGTCCAGGTTCATCATCCCTCCAGTAGAAATACGAAACGCCGCATAGAACCGCGAGGGCCAAGACGAAGCTCCGGATCAAGAAGTCTCCGCGCCCGGGCACCGACAAACCACGTCCCGCCGCGGCAACCTCGGTCGGTCGTACGAAACGCGACAGACGCGCGGATCCGATGCCCGACAACACCACAGACTGTCCGAGTGCCATCATGACGACAAACGCGAGCCACGCTAAGCCCAAGAGCACGTCCGGGGGAGAATCCCCGAACGGAACCACCACGGCCGCGAGTAATGCTACGGATGCTCCTACCAGCCCGACGAACGCCGCAAGCCATCCGAGATGGACGCTGCGCCAGGTGCGCACCCACAGTGGGTAACTCGGTCCTGCAACGCTTTTACGCAGCGAGTCCTCCCACTGAGGAGGGCTGTCGTCTCTGTTCCCGCTCATTTTCCCGCCGCCTCGAACAGCTTGCCCACGCCGTAGCTGACGAATCCACCCAAAGCGATTCCGGCAGCAGCGCCCACCACGGTTCCCGGGCCCGGCACGATGGACCCCGCCACGCTGCCGATGGCACCGAACGCCCAGGTTGTGATCGCTCCCGCGGCAATCGGGGTGGCCTCGACGATGACCGCCTCGGCCGGGTTCATGCCGTCGTCGATGTTGTCTGCGATTCCGGGGATCGCACCGGCCACGGTGCCGAACGCTCCCAGCCCGCGACCGATGTTCCTGGCAACGTCGTCGACCGAATCGACCCCCGGAAACTCGAGTGCTCGCCTGGTCACGTCTGTCATACCCCCGATCACCGCCGACGCAATGGTCGTCGGCCAATCCGGCATCCACGAGAACGATCCGTCCGGGTTCTCCACGAACTGTCCGGTCGGGCTGGTGAGCGCCAACTCTGTCAACAGCTTCGTGGGGCCGGCCAGCTGCTCGGCGGCGTCGAGCGCAGCACTTTCGGCCTGCTTCAACGCACTCTGGATATCCTCGGTCAATCGATCTGCAGCAGAGCGTAGTTCGTCGGCCTGGCGCGCCTTCTCTTCGCCCAGGCTGTCGGGGATGAGCGCAATCATCCCGTTGGGATCCACCACACCGTCGGCCGCTACGGCAAACCCGCTCGACGTCGCTGCAGACACCTGAGCCGCCAGATGCGCCTTCGCGGCGTCGACAATTCCGGCCGCGGTTTCGAATGCTGTACCGAGCGAATCGATCTCGCCGCATACCGAGCTCATCCGGGAGCACTCGGTCACGACGCGTTCGGCAGCGGCCCCCGCCGCCTCACCGGTCCACGTCTCGGACAGCACGTCTTGTTCTTCCAACACACCGGTGCGCTGCCCGTTCACGCGCTCGACGATCTTCGACAGTTCGATCATCGTCTTGCGCATCGACTCCGGCTCCCACCCGGCAACATGCGGCACGGTCGGAGTCATTTGGGCTCGTCCATAGCCGCGAGCCGATGCGCAAGTTCGTCGTCGGCGATCTCGTAGTTCTGCGCGACCCCACGTGCGATGTCCGCGACGCATTCGGCCCTGCCGGCCAGCGCTGCTACCGCACCCGCCGCGGCGCCGGCCGCCGCCGCACAGGCTGCACCGAAGTCGGTTCCCTGCAACGCGTTCTCGGACGCGCGGAACGGACTCAGAGCATCCAGCTCTCGGATCGCTGCTCCGGTCCCCGACAACACATTCGAGAACTGCCGCAGGATCGTTGGATCCACATTCACTGTCATGACGTTCCCCCGAGTCACATCGTATGGACGCCTGCTGAATCGGCGTCATCGGATTGGACGCAGTGGACCCGTTATCGGTTCCACGCCGGCCGGTGACCGAGCTAGGACCGTGATCGTTCGAGTCGTTCACGCAGCGGTGGTGGCACCAGCAGATGCGGTGAGTCGTACCCGGTCATCCGGATCCGATTGGACGGAGTATCGGTGCACCATTTCATCAGTGACAGAATGGCATTCGGTTCGGCCGCCAGCATATGGATGCGAATCGCCATCCGGTCCGGTTCGTCGAGCCGGTCGCGGGGACGCTCGATGGCGAGGCCGGACGCTCTGATGTACAGGACAGGTTCGGTGAATCCGCTCCCCCGCTTGTCGGAGGTCCGGTACGTCGAGGCCTCGTAATCCTCCACGTCGTCCCAGCGCACCAGAACGTCGTGGGTGCGCGGAAAGAAGAACATCGACGACCGTCTGCGTCTGACGAATCCGTCCGCGAACAATCGGAGTTCGACACTACTGCGGATGCCGACCGTCGCCACCAGAACAATCAGTGCGATTCCGGCGATCGGCATTCCGACCGCGCTGAACGCATCACTCCTCGACAGCGCAACACCCAACCCCGTCGCGGCGATCGATGCGGCCGCGAGAAGCCACAGCCTGGCACTCCGGGCCGGAACGGACACACCGCTACCCAGCACATCGTCCTCGATGCGCCGGACGAATCGGATGGGTATGCCCCATCGAATCACGTTGTCGTTGACGCCGATCCAGACGCAGGCAAAGACGGCAATGAGAGCAATCGATCCGATCGTGTACGAATTATCGCTGCCGTGCGCTGCGAGCCGTCCACGATAGATCGAGACGGCCACCACCGCCACCACGCCGATGACCGCCGTCCACACGCGACCCAATGTGCACAGCCAATACGGAACCCACGTCGGTCGTTCTGCGTCGGTGTACTTCGTCTCACTCATGCGTCCCCCACAGTCGGTATCAGGTGTTGGACGCACTGGGGGTTGTTTCGGTTCCCTCCGGTCCCGTTACGTGGGAGAAGCAGATGCGACACGTAGCGTCGACTCGACTTACGACGGTGACGGGTTCGCTTTCGCCATGGCGACCGCTGTGTCGATACTTGGAACTGCAGGCTCAGTGCGCGTACCGCACGCCAACGCGCCACGCTGAGCCCCGCCGCCACGGTCCGCTCTGCCGTGCAAGGGACCGTTGCCGTCGCGCAACCGACCGCCGGATCGGCCGTTGGACACCGCAACCATTTCGGCGACGATCGACAGCGCAGTCTCCCCGGGGGAACGTCCGCCGATGTCGAGTCCGACGGGCGAGAACACCCGCGCGAATGCGTCCTCCCCTACACCTGCGTCGACGAGACGTTCACGTCTGTCCTGGTGCGTTCGACGGCTGCCCAGCACGCCGATGTAGCCGGCAGGGGTGCGCACTGCGACCTCGAGCAACGGGACGTCGAACTTCGCATCGTGTGTGAGGACGCACAGGGCGGTGGTGCCGTCGATCAGCCCCTTGTTCCACTGGGCCGTCAGATACTCGTGCGGCCAGGCAACCACCACTTCGTCGGCGTGTGGAAAGCGCTCCTCCGTAGCGAATATCGGCCGGGCATCACACACCACGGTTCGGTAGCCCACGATGGTTGCTGCGTGAGCGACGGCGTCGGCCAGGTCGAGCGCGCCGAAGACGATCAGGAGCGGCGGGGCCGGAAACGATCGCACGAAGACCTCGGCGGTACCGGCGTCCACGTCGATTTCTCTCAATCCGCTTGCACCGTCCGCCAACATGACACGAGCGAGAGCGACAGCTTCCGTGTCGAGCACCGAGTTGCCGATGGAGCCGGAGAAGTCGTCTGCATTCACCACGAGGTGCCCGGCCGCTGCACCCGAGGCGACGGTCACTTCGGCAACCGATGATCGCGATGCTATTCGGTCCAACAGTTCGTCGTAGTGCGGGCGGGTTTCCCGGTCGACTCTGTCGACCACAACGTCCACCGTTCCGCCACAGGTGAGACCGATGGCGAAGGGGTCATCGGCCGCTACGCCGAACCTCAGGCGGTCGGCGAATCCACCCGTCGCCGCCGCCACTGCAGCGTCGAACACCGCACCTTCGACGCATCCGCCGGACACCCCGCCGAGGGCGGTACCACCGGCGTCGACGGCCATCACGGCACCCACGTCCCGGACCGCGCTCCCTGAGGTTGCCACGACAGTAGCCACACCGAACGGGCGTCCGTCGACGAACCAATCGTGCAGTGTGCCGGCGAAATCGAGCATCGTGAACCTACCGACGCCCGAAGGCTCTGGACACCAACCAGCCCTCGACCATCCCGGCTAGAAAGATGCCCGCGACCGGTAGGTACTTGCGCACCGGATCGGGCATCAACGACATCGCGTTCAGTTCACCGCCCATCGGGCTCGCAACTGCAGTCCTCTTAGCTGTCGGGACGGTTGGATCGGACGTGGCCGAACCACTGAGCAGTGCACCGAGATTGACGGCGAACTGTTGCAGCACCTTGTTCGAGACCGCGACGATCGCGCCCTTGCCGAACGAGACGATCTTGCCGCTGATCACCAGGTCCGTGTTCAACGTCAACCGCGAACGGTCGCCTATTTCCTCGACCGCCAAATCGACCTGGGCTTCGGCATCGCCGTTGCCGTGCGAGTCCGCGCCCTTGGCTTCGAGGGTGAGCGTGCGGGTCTCGGCGTTGACCTCGAGAAACCGAATAGTGCCGGCGTAGGCCGCGCTGATCGGCCCGACCTTGACCTTGACTCCACCGAGGAAAGTCTCGCCGTCCTTGCCGGTGATGGCGGCCCCGGGTACACAGGTCGCCACTTTCTCGACGTCGTTGATCAGCCTGAAAACGTCGTCCGCGGACGCGTCGATGTCGAGGGTATTGGTCAGTATCACTGGGAAACTCCTTTCGCGCAGCCGACGCAGCGGCGCTGTTCGGCGCACGAGTCGATGGCCTCGACGATGGTCTGGTATCCAGTACAACGGCAGTAGTTCGAGGCAACCACCTCGCGGATCTGTTCCTTGGTGGCATCGGGATTGTCGGCGAGGTATCCCTCGGCCAGCATCAAGAAGCCTGGAGTGCAGAATCCGCATTGCAGCCCGTGGTGGTCCGCGAACGCCCGTTGCAGATCGTTCAATTCGCCGTCGACACCGAGGGATTCGACGGTCCGAATCTCGGAGTTCTCCACCTGCGCGGCGAAGGTCAAGCAGGCCCGCGCCGGCTTGCCGTCGATCAGCACCGTGCAGGCCCCGCACACGCCGTGCTCGCAACCCACGTGAGTACCGGTCAACTGCAAGTCGTGCCGTAAAACGTCGACCAGGGTGCGGCGTGGCTCGGTGATCACTTCGTGCTCGGTACCGTTGACGGTCAATTCGATCAACTGCTTGTTACTCATGGCCTTCCCTTCATCAACGCCGTATGTACCGCGACAGGAGTGATCGGCGTGTCGTTGAGTTCCACTCCGGTGGAACGCAATCCGTCGTTGACCGCGTTGAGTACCGCAGCCGGAGCACCGATCGTTCCACCCTCGCCGGCTCCTTTGGCACCGGATTCGGTGAACAGGCAGGGCGTTTCGAGGTGATGGATTTCTATGTCGGGGATCTCGCACGCAGTGGGTACCTTGTAGTCGATGAAGCTCGCGCACAGTGGATTTCCGTGGTCGTCGTACGAGACCTGCTCGAACAACGCGCCCGCGATCCCCTGCGCGATCCCGCCGCGGCACTGGCCCTCGACGATCTTCGGATTGATCGCGACCCCGCAGTCCTCGACACACACATATTTCAAGATCTCCACTTGCCCGGTGCCCTCGTGCAATTCCACGACGATACCGTGCGTGGCATTGGAGAACGTGCCGTCGTTGAACACGTCGAAACTCGCCGTCGCGGACAACCCCGGCTCGACCCCCTTGGGCAGCAACTGTGCCTTCAGATACGCGACGTCGGCGATGTCCCGGTAGGTGACGTACTTCGAGTGGTCGTCACGCTGACGCACTCGCCCCGGGGCCAGCTCGACATTGTCGTCGCGAGTCTCCAGTAGGTGCGCTGCGATTTCACACAGTTTGTCTCCCAGCTTGTTCGACGCCAACGCCACAGCGCTGCCGCCGATGGTGATGGAGCGAGACGCGAACGATCCGAAGCCGTAGGTGATTCGGTCGGTGTCGCCTTGCACGATCTTCACCTGTTCGACGCCGATCCCGAGTCGATCGGCGACGATCTGCGCCATGGTGGTCTCGTGACTCTGCCCGTGGCTCATCGTTCCGGTCGTTACGACCACGGTTCCGGAAGTATCCATCCGGACCTCCGAGATGTCGAATCCCGGGACCACGTTCATCTTGCGGGCAGCGAACGCGCTACTTCCGTACCCTGTTCGCTCACTGAAGCAGGAGTACCCGATGCCGATGTGCCGACCTTCCGCTGCGGCTCGCTGCTGAAAGTCGTACCACCCGCCGTCTCGTACAGTCTGCTCGCATAGATCGAGAGCCTCGAGGTACGAGCCGGGGTCGTAAGTGATGTTGTTGACGCCCGTGTACGGGAAGGCAGTGATGACGTTGCGGCGTCGGATCTCTACTGCATCGAGTGCCAGTTCGCGGGCTGCGCGCTCGAACAGTCGCTCCATCACCATGACGTACTGCGGGCGTGACACCCCTCGGTACGGCGCGGTCGGAGCCTTGTTGCTGAACACCGATCGCCCACGGACTCGGTACGCCGGAACCTGGTAGACCCCCGGCATTTCCGCCGACGCCATGAGTGGCTCGATACCGGCGGTGAACGGGTAGCAGGAGTATGCGCCCATGTCGCACACGACATCCGCGTCGAGGCCCAGTATGTGTCCCTCGGAGTCGAAGGCGGCCCGCACGTCGTACTGCTGCTCGCGTGCCAGGAACGACGCCGTCAGTGCGTCTTTGCGGTCCTCGATCCACTTGACCGGACGGCCGAGTTTCAGGGCGGCCGCGGCGACCGCGATCTCCTCGCGACCGACGACGCACTTCTGTCCGAACCCGCCACCCATGTCGGGCACGACGACTCGTACCTGACGTTCGTCGAAGCCGAGGCACTGCGCGGTGACGGTGCGGACCTGGTGCGGGACCTGCGTGCAGATGTAGATGATCAACTGCTCGTCGCGGTCGTCCCAGTACGCGATGCATCCGCGGGTCTCGAGGGGCAGTGCGTTCTGACGTCCGGTTCTGGACTGCACGGACACCACGGTGTGCGCGTCGTCGAATATCTCGTCGATGCCCTCGGTCGCAAACATCTGCACGTCGACGACGGTGTTGTTCGGAACCGAATCATGAACCAGAGGGACGCCTTCGGACATGGCCTGATCTGCGGAGGTGACGGCCGTGACGGTCCGGTACGACACTCGTGCCGCTTCGAGCCCGTCCTCGACGCTGTAGGCATCGACGGCGACGACGATGGCCAGCGGCTCACCGACGTAGCGCACGACGTCGTGCGCCAGCACCGGCATGTCGGTGGGCACGAATTCGCTCAGCGGCCTGGACAATTCGGCGCGGATCGGCCACAGGCTCAGGTCCGCCGCGGTGAAGACACCGCGCACTCCCTCGACTCCGGCGACGTCACCGATGTCGAGTGCGGTGATCGCTCCGGCCGCGACCGTGCTGCGGACGAACTGAGCGTGCAGCATTCCCGGCATCGCGATGTCGTCGACGAATCTGCCGCGGCCGGTGAGCAACCGCGGATCTTCCCGGCGCGCGACCGAGGTGCCGACGAATTTCGGCGTGAGAACCTGATCGACGCTCACGTGGGCACCCCCTGCGATACCAGTGCGTCGCTGCAAGCTTCGGCGACCAATGTGCGCACCAAGGTGCGGCGGTACTCGGCGGTGAACATGCCCTCGTCCTCCAGTTCCAGTGCTTCGGCTGCGGCGTCCGCGCAGTCGGCGAACGTTCCGCCGCCGGCGAGCGCGGCCTCTGCGGCCGGCGCGCGCACCGGGGTCGCGCCGACCCCTGCGAGAGCGACGCGTCCGCCGACCACGGCCACTCCGTCGAGATCGAGGGACACTGCTGCGCCCACGATCGCGAAATCTCCCTGCCGCTCGGCGTATTCGGTGACTGCGGCATGCGGTGCCGGGTTCGGGAACACGATTTCCACGATCATCTCGTCGAACGCGAGATCGGTGGAGTAGTACCCGAAGAAGAACGAATCTGCGTCGACGGTTCGCCGCCCCCGCACGCTCTCGACGACGATACGGGCGTCCAGCAGGATGGCGAGCAAGCACCATTCGGCGGTGGCGTCCGCATGGGCGATGCTGCCCCCGACGGTGCCGCGGGTACGGATCGGGTAGTGCCCCACCCACCGCATGGCATCGCGCAGAACAGCGAATTCCGTTCCCACATCGCCGGATTCGACGTCATGGTGAGTGGTGAGTGCTCCGATGTGGAGGCCGTCGGATTCTCGGCGAATGTAGCTCAGAGTGTTCAAGCCACCCACGTCGACCAGATGCCCGGGCCGAGCGAGACGGAAGTTCATCATGGCGACCAGGGACTGGCCTCCGGCAATGATCTTCGCATCCTCGCCCAGCTCGGCCAGCAGGCGCACTGCGCCCGAGACATCGCGCGCCCGGTGGTAGTCGAACTGTGCGGGCTTCATCAGACCCGAGCCTCGCCTGCGACTACCTCGGTGGGTTCGTCGACCAGGGTGTCGAGTTCTCGCCCCTTGGTCTCGGGTGCGAAGTACGCCATCCAGATCACCGCGAACAACACGAACGCGGTGACGATGCCGAAGGTCAACGGCAGACCCAGAATCGGCCACATGACCGAGCCGAAGAGCAATGGCGCAAAGCCCGTCGCCACCCGACTGACCGAGGACGCGTAGCCGAATCCCGAGGCGCGGATGTTGGTGGGGTACAACTCCGAGACGTAGCAGTAAAGAACCGGGATGGTCAGCTGGATGACGAACCCGAAGATGCCGAGCCAGATCAGCGCCGCAGACTGGATGTCGAGCATGACAGCGAACATGACCAGAGCGCTACCGGCGATCGGGCCGGACAGTCCGATGACCCACTTGCGGCCGAAGATCTCGACGATGAATGCTGAGGTGAGCACTCCGACGATGCCGACGCCGGTCATGAGCGTCGTACCGGCGAAGGCCGCGAATTCTCCGTAGCCCTCGGCGCGGAGGATGGACGGCATCCAGCTCAGTGCGGCGTAGTACAGGAGCATGATCGATACGAACAGCATCCAGGCTGCCGCGGTGATACGTGGGCTGTATGCCCAGACCGACTTGAGCTGCGTCAGCGCAGCTTTCATTCCGCCCGGTCCCTTCGGCGTGGTGTCGGCAACGATGACGTAGTCGACGGCGTCGGATCCGGTACGTGTGACCATGTCGTCGATGACGGCACGGGCCTCGGCCTCACGGCCCACCTTGGCGAGGTAGATCGGCGACTCCGGGATGCCGCGTCGAACCCAGAACAGGAGCAGTGCGGGCAGAACCATGAACAGGAGCATGAAGCGCCAACGAACGTCACCGTCGATCGGGACGAGAAGTGTTGCGACGACGCCGCAGATGGTGGCACCGATCGGCCACCAGACGTCCATCGCGGAAAGAATCTTGCCGCGAATGCGGCGTGGCGAGAATTCGCTGACCAACGCGTAGTCCACCGGGATGCAGCCACCGAGGCCGAATCCTGCGAGGAACCGCAGCACGATGAAGATCTCGAAGCTGGGCGCGAAAGCACCGAGGACCGAGAACAGCGCAAAGATCAACAGTGTCAACGAGAATGCGCGCTTTCGACCGACGCGGTCGGCGATCGTGCCCCACACGACGGCTCCGACGGCCATGCCGATCAGGTTGCCGGTGGCGACGAGACCTCGCTCGGCCTGGGACAGATCCCAGTAGCTTCCGAGCAGCGGCGTGAGAAAACCGTTCAGCGCCACGTCCCAGGCGTCGAACATGTAGCCCAGCCCGCCGATGATGAAGATCTTGCCCTGCACACCCCATTTCCAGGGGAGTTCCTGTACTACCTGATCACCAGTCTTCATCGCAGCCTCCGGCGCGGTGTTGTGGTCCGAGGTCGTCATCGGACGAACGAGTAATGGAATTTCTCGTCGTCGCTGTCGTCGAGCGGTGTACCGCTCCACAGCCAGTCGTACGAGATGTCGGACTCCCCATCGAACGACGCCAGTGTCGCGTCCCGCTTCTGCTGCTCGGGTCCATCGGGTATGTGGTAGAAGGTCTTGTTCTGCAGGCTCGCGTCCTGCACCATCCGCGCGTGCCGGGCTCGACGAAAGACGTAGCGCGCCAATGCGTCGTCGATTCCGCTCGAGGTCACCTTTGCGAGTTCCTCGGCGAGCACGGCCGCATCTTCCATCGCCTGCGATGCGCCCTGCGCCTGATACGGCAGCATGGCGTGACAGGCATCGCCCAGCAACGCGACGCGGCCGTCGGTCCAACGCGGGTCGGGCCTGCGGTAGTAGAGCGCCTGGCACAGTACGTTCTCGTCGGCCTTGGACAGCATCGCGTGGGCGCGGTCGTCCCAGTCCGGGAACGTCGCCATCAGTTCCTCGGGCCCGACGAGCCGTGGTCCACCGTCGCGAACCTCGTCGGTACACGGTGCCAGCGCAACGACATTGAGGTATTCACCGTTACGGATCATGTAATGCACCAGGTGTCGGTCGGGTCCGTACCAGATGGTGCTCTGGTATCGGTCGACGAGCCAGCGGGTAGCTGGATCCTTGACGATGCGATCACCCGGAATCAGAGCGCGATAGGCCATTTCACCGGAGAACACCAGCGTATCGGGTAGGCCGATGAGATCGCGCACGGTCGACCGAATACCGTCGGCTCCGATGAGCAGATCAGACTCGTAGCGTTGTCCGGTTCCGGTGACCGCGACCGGCCGCATCGGGTCGGTGCGGTCGACCTCGACGACCTTCGCGTCGGTCTCGAACACCACCATCGGGCCCGGACCATCGGGGTCGAGGCACTGGGCATGAATGGCCGAATGCAGATCCGCGCGGTGGTAGTGCCAGTACGGCGCGTTGAACGTCTTCTTGCAGTAATCGCCGAGGGCGGTGAGCGCGATGACCTTGCCGTTCTCCCACCGCCTGCGCACCTGATCCATCGGCTCGGTCTTGATCGCTTCGAGCGTGTCCCGCATCCCGAGGGCAATGAGGATCCGGCTTGCGTTGGGGGCAGTCTGAATTCCTGCACCCACCTCGCCCAATTCGGCTGCGGCTTCGAGCACCGTCACCTGAATACCTCTGTGCCGCAACGAGAGCGCCGCGGTCAACCCGCCCAGGCCGCCGCCTGCGATGACTACTTCGATCGGTGCCATGTCAGTTTTCCACCAATCGACCCTCGGTGACGACATCGATGCCGTCGATCGACACGGTGCAAGCTCGCATTCCGATGTCGAGGTGCGCGTACGAGTCTCGGCCGAGCACAGGGTGCGGGCCGGTGGACCACAGGAAGCTGCCGGCGAACGCTCGCGCGTCCATGCCCATGATGTCGTCCTTGCCGTACATCGCGGCCGCAAACCAGTCGCCAGTCTTCATCAATCCCCAGCCCATGTGGGACAGGTAGCGCGCCCACTTGTCGTTGGAGTCGGCGAAGAACATGTTGAGCAGTGCTGCTTCACCGCCGCCGGTGACCTCGTCGATGTGGCCGTTGGTGACCGTCAGCGTCGTCTCGTCCCGGACGTACTCCTTGAACGGCAACAAGATATCGCCTTCGGACAGCACGATCTTCCCATTCGAGATCTCCGGCCAACACAGCACCATTGTGGACGGCCAGTGATCCCAGCGGCCCTTGTCGTCGGCGAAGCCGACCTGGAACTCGGGCTGCGAATTGCTCAGCTGCACGGTCAGATCGGTGCCTGCGGCGTTGGTGATGCGCATGGTGGAACCGCTGCGGATCAGATCGACGCCTGCCTGGACCCGTTCCTTGTCGCCGTCCTGCGGCATGTTCCTGATGAGTACGTCCGGGGCATCGCAGACGAAGATGATGCGTGTGCCGGCAGCCAGGATTTCCTGCTGAATGGGCGCATGGATGAAGCCCTCGCTGGTCAGATCGACCACGAGATCGGCTCCCTTGAGCAGGTCCTGAGCGACCGAACTGTTCATCACCGACACCAGACCGGGGCCCGCTCCGGTGTGGGTGCTCGGCATCGGTGCCGGACTACCGCCGGGAACGGTGGCCGAGAGTACCTGTGCGCCCAGACTTTGCGCCGCCCCGAAGGCAGCCGAGACGTAATCCCCGCGGCTCGACGGCTCGGCGAGTATCACCACCTGCTCTCCGGGTTGCACTTTGCACAGCTCGAGCTGACGGGTGAACGCGCGCAGGAGATCAGCTGATCGCAGATCGAACATCTCGGTTCCTCTCGTGAGGGTTCTCGGTTGAATCGTTATCGGTGATTCCGCCCAGGCAGGCAAGGTCTTTCAGATAAGGCACTTCGTCGCGCGCGTCGAGCAACTCGCGGCGAGTCACTGTTGCCGACACCGATCCGACGCTCTCGTCCATCTCGACGATGGTGCGCCCCTGCGGTCCGACGATGACGCTGTGGCCGGCGAACCGCGGGCCGTCGCCGGTCTGTCCGGTGAGTCCGGCGGCCGCGACGACGACGCCGTTCTCGAGTGCGCGGGAGCGGGTGAGCAACTTCCACACGTGCAGACGCACGTGTCCGAATGCCGACGGCACGGCGATGACGTCGGCTCCTCGCTGAACGAGATCGCGGACCGTCTCCGGGAACCCTGCTTCATAGCAGATGACGACGCCGATGGTGCCGAACGGCGTATCGACCAGGAGACCACTCTGTGCTCCAGGGGTGAACACCGACTTCTCTCGGTCCCACAGAAAACGCTTGTGTCCAAATGCAAGCAGGCCATCCGGCCCTACCACGAGCGAGCTGTCGAAGACGACTCCGTCGGCATCACGGAACACGATGGCCGTCACCAAAACCGTGTCGGTCTCGGCGGCGAGCACTTCGAGCGCGGTAGACGTTGGACCGGGCACGGACTCGGCCATCGCCTCGATACGATCGAGATCGTAACCACTGGCGAACAATTCGGGTAGAACGATCACCTTCGATCCGCCCGCGGCAAGAACCTGCACCTCCGACCGCACGGCGTCGATGTTCTGCTGCCAGGCTCCGACCCGTGAACTGGTCTGCACCACAGCGATATCGAATGTCTCGACGACCGACTCGGTGTCGACCTCGCGCAGACGGGCCGAGGTGGTCACTGCGCCACCCGATTCATGTCGGTGGTGTAGAACGGGCCCGCCAGTCTGCCGAGGAATCGGTGTTCGAGTGTGTCGACGTGGAGGTCGTCGGTGAGCAACCCGGGCCTGCTGGTCACCGTCGTGACGGTACCGAGCACCAAAGTGTCACTGCCGAGTGCGATTTCCTGCAGCATCCTGCATTCGAGCGAGACCAAGGATTCGAGCACCGACGGGGCCGCGACCGACACCGAGGGCACTGCGGTCATGTGCGAGAGCTCGAACTCGTCGACATCGGCGCCGACGGTGGCAAAGCTCGCGGTCACCGCATCCACGGTGTCCGCCGACGGGATGTTGACGACGAATTCGGCGGTGTCGCGAATGTTGACCAGCGTGTCCTTGAACTCTCCGGGGAAACCGATGCGTTCACCAATGGAGATCATCAGCGTCGCCGGGTTGCGAGACGCAACATTGAAGAAACTGAACGGCGCCAGGTTTCGGACGCCGTCGCCGGAGACGGTCGAGATCCAGGCGATCGGACGGGGCTGCACCGCGCAGGACAGGAGTTTGTACACATCCCCCGACGACATCGAATCGATGTCGTGGCGGGTGCGATCCGTAAGCTCCAGAGAGTCGCCTACCTGGGAAGTCATCGAAACGATCCTTCTTTCGCTTGCTGTGCAACCGGTCGTGCAACCGATTGCGTTGCTCTGACGATAGAGGGGTTTCTCGCACGATGTCGAGCTTTGGGCGACAAATCCGGAACCAATTAATGGCACCGTTACACGGGCGCCCGCTACGTAACCTGCGCCTTACTCGCCGCGCAGACCTGCCCGCGCAGAATCCGTCGGATTGCCGACTCGACGCGGCGGCCCGTACCCCTCCGAGGTCCCGTCGACGATGCGAACCTCGTCCTCCCACGGCACCCGGTAGGTTCCGTCGGCGAGATCGCGGACGTAGGTGTACGGGCAGTCACGCGCCCCGCCCTCGAGCGCGCTGTACCCACGGTGACCCAGTTGATAGATGTTGTTCTCCACTCCCCACTCTCGACGTGCCGCATCGGCCCTGGCCGGCTCGATCGATACGGTCACCACGCGATCGGGTGTGGAATCACCGCGCTCGACAATCGTTCCTTCGTAGTCGCACACCATCGCCTCGCCCATCGACGGGATGCCGTTACCGTCCTCCCCCGCCAGACACACCGACGCCGTGTAGGCCAGATTGTGAAAGGCATTGGCCTCGTTGGTGATACGCCAGGACTGCCGCAGTGGAAACTTGTACCCGGCTGTACGCAGCAGCACGTTGGCCCCGCGGTAACTCGCCTCCCGCGCCATCTCGGGAAACATTCCGTCGTGGCAGATCAACAGCGACAACACCGAACCCTTGGGCCCCGGGCAGACCGGCAGACCGATGTCGCCCGGTTCCCATGGCTCCTTCGGCGTCCAGGGATGAAGTTTGCGGACGTACAGGGCCACTTCACCCTGATCATCGACGATGATTCCCGAGTTGAACGGCGCTCCAACGGGATTGCGTTCCATGATGCTGAAGCACCCCCACACTGTGGATTCGCGGCACGCGTCCCGCAATCGCTCCACCTGCGGACCGTCGATGTCGCACATCACCTCGTCGGACGCCCACGACGACTTACGCAGACCGTGCAGCGAATACTCCGGGAACACCACGAGGTCGAGCGCCCCGAACCCGGCCTTCGCCTCCCGCAACTGCGTGCATACGCGATCGGTCGTCGCGTTCACATCGTCCATACTCGTGATCAGCGGAACCTGCTGCTGAACCAGGCCGAGCGTGAGCGACGTCGGCGACGGATTGAGACCACCCAAACTTGTCATCGAATGTCCGTTCCTCGAGGGCAACTTGTTGCGCAAACGATTGCGCACGGTGCTAGCTTAAGGGTCATCAGGGGTCGGGGCAGTGCCGACGGAGAATCGAGGGGAACCGCCAGTGGACAGCACTACGTCGGGAAGCGTCACGCTCAAAACGGTCGCATCTGCTGCGGGAGTACATGTCTCGACCGTCTCCCGAGCTCTGCGACGCGTCGCGCTCGACCCGACCGGTGCCAGCGCCGGAGATCTGCGATTGTTCGAGCTGGCCCGCGAGATGGAGTACGTCCCCAACCCCAACGCGGCGAGCTTGACCACCAAGAAGTCCACCGCGTTCGGAGTACTCGTCCCGCGATTGACCGATGTGGTGCTCTCGGCGATGTACGACGCCATCGAGGAAACAGCAAACCGGGCAGGCTACGAGACCTTCGTCGCCAACACCCACGACGACCCGATTCAGCAGCGTCGACGTATCGACCTTCTGCTCGGCCGCAACGTCGACGGCCTCATCTTCGGAGACGCTCGCCTCGACAGCGAGAACCTCGACAACCTCCAACGCCGAGGCATCAAGTTCGTGCTCATCAGTCGTCGGTACCCGGGGATGACCTCGGTGACGTGCGACGACCATCGGGGCGGCTACCTCGCAGGTGAGCACTTGGCAGGACTCGGCCACACCCGAGTGGGGATCGTGTCCGGCCCAGCGTGGGCCAGTACCGGAATCGACCGATTGGAGGGCTGCCGAGCCGCCCTCCGTGATGCAGGCATCGACGTTCCGGACGAGTACGTCCGAGAAGAGGGGTTCGATCCCGACGCCGGAAGGCGCGGGGCGAGCGCCCTGCTGTCGCTGCCGACTCCCCCGACGGCCATTTTCGCCACCAACGACTTCAGTGCCATCGGGGTGCTCGGCGTGCTGCGTGAATCGGGGCTGCAGCCAGGACGCGACGTCGCCGTCGTCGGCTACAACGACATCTCCATCTGCAGCGAGCTGACCGTTCCGTTGACTACGATCCACAGTCCACATCGCGAAATCGGCACCCGCGCAGCCGAAATGCTGCTCGCTGTCACCCATGGACTTCCTGTCTCCTCGATGGCGTTGACGCCGGCACTCGTCGTGCGCGACTCGACGGTTCCGGGGCGGACGACACAGCCCTTCCTCTCACCCGTCGAGAGGATGAGTGCGGATCAACGCGTCGATACGTGATCGAGGCGGAGCCGTCGCCGGTCCCCGCTCGGTCACCGCAAGTGCTGCAGCAGCATTGGCCCGCACCGCCGCGTCGTACAGACCGAGTCCACGGGAGAGTCCCGCCAACAACACCCCGGCGTGCGCATCGCCCGCACCGTTCGAGTCCACCGCGTGCACCTCGAACCCGGGCACCGACTGCGGAGTTCGTTCACCGCCCGCGATCCGACAACCGTCCGGGCCGGTACGCAGTACCACCGAGGCATCGGGCCGCAGTAGTCTCACCAATTCGGCTGTAATGGAGTCGATGTCGACCTCACCCGTCATGAGCATGCCCTCGCGTAGATTGACGCTCACGATGTCGGCTCGGGCGAGAACAACGTCCACCACGTCGCGTTCGAGCGTGGCGATCAAAGGGGACGGATCGAACAACACCGTGATATCCGAGGGCAGGGTCGGTAGCCACGCAGTCAGTGCCGCAGCGTTGCGCCCGTGCGCCAACCCGTATCCGGTCACGTACACCAAGTCTGCACTCCGCACCCCTGCGGCCTCGAGGTCTGCGATGCTCAGTTCCGCTTCGGCTCCGGGGTAGGTGACGAACGTACGCTCGGTGTTCGCATCGACGAGGGCGATGCAGAATCCCGAGTCCCGCTCCGCTGGCGCGGTATTGACGACGAGCGCACCGCTGGAAGACAGAGCGTCGCGGACGATCGAACCGTAGTGGCCGGTGCCGTGTCTGCCGGCGAAGATCACCGGAAGATCGTCACGAATCGCGGCGACCATCACATTGAGTCCACCGCCCGCGGTCTCGTTCAGTGACGTTGCCACGACGTCTCCACCCGGTTGCGGGACCTCGGGAACGGCCATTACGACGTCGACGATGACCTGGCCGGTGTGGATCAGTCGGGGACTCACTGCGCTGCGGTCTCGGTCCGGCGGGCTCCCCCGGTGGCGAGATACAGACCTGCGGCAACCACGAACGAGGCCACCCAGCCGAGACCGTTGTCACCGATCCAGCTGCCCGACAGCGGCCCGGTGTAGATGACGTCTCCATCGACAGCGATGGCAGTGAACAGGAATCCCACGACGATGCCCGCTGCCCAGCTCACGAAGGCATACCAGTTCACTCCGCCGGTGTACCAGTAACGACTGCTGTTGCCCACGTTCATGATCGATGCCGCATCGTATGTCTTTCGTCTGATCATGTCCGACATGAACACACCGAGCCACGCCGTCAGTGGTACCGCGAGAACCGAGATGAAGGTGATGAACGGGCCGTAGAAGCCGTCGGAGATCAGCATGAAGTAAATGGCACCGACGAACGTGACGAAGACGTCGACTCCGACCGCATAAACTCGCTTGATCCGGAAGCCGAGGGTCAACGTGGTGAGACTGGCCGAATACACCGAAAGATGGTTGGACAACAGCAATCCGCCGAATGCGGTGATCAGATAAGGAACGGCCATCCAGGCCGGGAGTATTTCTCGGATGGCTGCAACCGGATCCGATGCGGAGGCAAGGCTGTTGTCGCCTGCCGAGAGCAACGCGCCGAGCCCGATCAGCAGAACGAGAGGAATTCCGGCTCCAGCAGCGCTGGACAGCACCAACGAGCCGGCTCCCACACTCTTTCGCTGATATCGCGACATATCGGCCCCGGCATTTGCCCAACCGATACCCGTTCCGGCAGCGATGGTTCCGACACCGATGACCATCGCACTGATGGATCCGGCCGGGGTGCTGGTCACTGCAGTCCAGTCCACGGTGGCGATCAGGAAGATCGCCACGAAGATGTTCAGCGCACCGAAAATCCACGTCGACCAACGTTGGATGACGAGGATCGCCGCGTGCCCCAGACCACTGACCACCAGAGTCAGCACGATGAAAACGACGATGGACACAACCGTGACGACGGCGTGATCCTTCGCGACACCGGATCCGCCGAAGACCAGTGTGAAGATCGACAGCAACACGAATGCCGCGGTGGTGGTGTTGACGGTTTCCCAGCCGAGCCTCGACATCAGCGAGACCAGCGTGGGGCCGATGTTTCCGCGAACCCCGAAGGTGGCCCGCGACAACGTGAGACTGGGGGCCCCGCCCCGTCTGCCGGCAATCGACACGATTCCGACGATGGCGAACGAACCCGCCGCGCCTACCAACGCAACGATCAATGCCTGCCAGATGTTCAGACCGGTGAAGACCACGAGGGTTGCCCCGAGTGGTAGACCGAGGATGGAGATGTTCGCGGCAAACCACACCCAGAACAACTGCAGCGGATTGCCGTTGCGCTCGTCGTCCGGGACGGGCTCGATCCCCCTGGTTTCCAGCGACAGTACGTCGACTGCCGTATCCGATGCAGACGTGGAAGCGGATGAGGTCATGGTTGTGCTCCAAAAGTGAGTCGAACTGTGTCAGTTCGTGTTACGGAGAGCGAGAAGTCGATCGACGATGGGCTCCAGATCGAGCTTGTTCACGTCGGTTACCGTTCGTATCGCGTCGCCGGGCCACGCTGCCAGGCCGCCGACGGCACCTCGAATTGCGCCGGCTATTGCTGCGATCGTGTCGGTGTCGCCGCCGATGGTGGCGGCTGCCAGTACGACGTCCCAAGGGTCGTCGTACGCAACGGCCAGAGCGAAGGCCGCTACCACTGATTCCTGTGACGCGACGGAAGTGCCGATGACGTCGGCCACCGTGTCCGCTATATGCCTGTCGGCGGATGTGCCGACCAGCTCTACTGCCCAGCGAATACGGGCTGCGATGTTTCCACCGGCGACCCAATATCCACGGGTGGCCCCTTCGACGGCGGCGGCAACACCGATGTCGACCGCCTCGTGCAATTCTGCACCTGCAATTCCGGCGCTGATGGCTCCAGCAACCGCTGCGGCAGAGGCTACTCCGAGAGACGTGTTGTGGGTGACGAAGCTGCAGCTGTAGATCGCGTCGACGAACGGCACGATTCCGCCGTCCAACGATGCCGCGATTGCCGCAGGGGTGATTCGCATGGCCGCACCGTTGGTGCTGCCGAATTTGCCCGCCTCGTTCGGGTCCGAGCCGTCGAGTATTCGTTCCACAGCTCGCTTGGTAGACGGTCCGAGCAGATCCAGAGATCCGCGGGCGGACATCTCCGACTCCCAGGCGATCAACGCGCGGGCGAAAGCCGAGGGATCGACCACGCCGTCACCGTCGACAATCAACTGGGCCAACATGATCGCCTGCTCGGTGTCGTCGGTGATCGAGCCCGCAGACATTCCGTGCGCGATGAGCTGACGGGGACCGGCGGGGACGAATCCGCGCAGCTGTCCGTAATCCTCGACGATGTCCTCTCGGCGCATGGATTGCGTGGGCATTCCCAACGCATCACCCAGCGCCAGTCCGTAGAAGGCCCCGAGGGCGCGATCACGTGAAGTGGACATGTACACAATCCTTGCCGGAGGAACGTTGGGACAGATCAGGAATTGAAAGTCAGATGGAGCCGAAAGCGTTCGGGTGCAAGGAGGCTGACGACCTTCTCGACGAACCGACCCGATGCGTCCCGACTGACCCGGATACTGTGCAGGTACGGGGTGCCTACCGGTACTTCGAGAACAGCCGCGTCGGCCGAGTCCACCGGAACCACCGATACCCATTGCTCGCCGGTCGCAGCAGTCAGTCCCGCCGATTCGAGAGTTGCCGTGAGCGACTCCCGGACCAATCCGGTCTCGGGCAGTTCTGCGAGCGGCCCGAACGCCGGAATGCGGCTTCGTTCCAACGAAACCGGACGACCGTCGACCACATGGCGCACTCGATCGACGGCAACAAAGTTCAGGGTCGGAGTTCCGGCCTCGGCAGCGAGTTCGGGATCCACGATGCGCTCGATGCGCAGAGTGCGGGTGTGCATCTCCACACCCGCAGACGACAGCGCCCGCGCCCAACCTTCGGCGGTCTCGATCTGGTGACCGTCGAAGGTAACGAGCGATCCGATGCCGCTTCGCTTTTGAATGAGTTTCTGCTCTTCCAGCTCGCTCAGCGCAGAACGAATGGTTCCGCGGCTGACCGAGAACTCGCGGGCGAGTTCGTTCTCACCCGGCAAGAACGAGCCGGAGGGGATTCCGCCGGACTCGATGGTGCTCTTCAACGACGCGAGCACTTGATGACGCTTGTGGCGAGCACGTTCCGGTGTGCGCTGAGTCATAGCGGGCTCGTTCATGTCGATACCGTACATCCAGAAATCGAACCTGTACAGAGCCTGTTCATTTTGCCGAACTACTTCCGGCGAGCGCATGTCGGGACAGCCCCAGTTTTCGATGGGTGCTGGCAGGAATATCGCCACGTGACGGAGACCGAACCGGTCCTCTACCTGGGCTTTCCTCTTGCGGTACCGATCGCACTGCACTTCTATGGTCTTTACGCCCTTGGCATAGAGAAGACGTCGAACAGGCGCACGCGACCCATCCGAAGGCACCACTTTCATCCGAGGAGAAGCAACATGCCCACCACAGTGGCCGATCAACTCGTTCGCGGACTCGTCGAAGCCGGCGTCAAACGCATCTACGGCATCGTCGGTGACAGTCTCAACCCCGTCGTCGATTCAGTGCGTCGAACCGGTGGATCGGCCAAGGGCGGGATCGACTGGATTCACGTCCGCCACGAGGAGGCCGCGGCGTTCGCTGCATCGGCCGATGCCCAGACCACCGGCGAACTGGCCGTGTGCGCGGGTTCGTGCGGCCCGGGCAACCTGCACCTGATCAACGGCTTGTTCGACGCTCATCGTTCCGGCGCACCGGTTCTGGCGATCGCGTCACACATTCCCAGCAGTGAGATCGGCTCGGGATACTTCCAGGAAACTCACCCCGATCGGCTCTTCGTCGAATGCTCGCTCTACAACGAATTCGTCTCCACCGCGGAGCAGGCCCCGCGGGTGTTCCGTGCGGCCATCAACGCCGCTATCACCGGTGGTGGGGTGTCGGTGCTGACGATGCCCGGCGACATCGCCGAACTGTCGGCCACCGCACCGATGGACCCGATCGCCATTCCGTCGAGACCTGTTGTGACACCGCCCGCGGCAGACATTCAGAAACTGGCCGACGCCATCAACAATGCCGAAAAAGTTGCCATCTTCGCGGGCTACGGCGTCAAGGGCGCGCACGACGAGGTAGTCGCCTTCGCCGACACCATCGGCGCTCCCGTCGGACACTCGTTGCGCGGCAAGGAATTCATCCAGTACGACAACCCGTACGACGTCGGGATGACGGGGTTGCTCGGGTACGGGGCTGCGCATGCCGGGATCCACGACGCAGATCTGCTCATCCTGCTGGGTACGGACTTTCCGTATCATCAATTCTTGCCGGAGAAGGTCACGACGGCACAGATCGACATCGATCCGACGAAGCTGGGACGTCGAACATCGGTGCAGTACCCGATGCACGGCGATGTACGCGCAACGCTGAATGCCCTGCAGCCCTTGGTTTATCGAAAGAACGACCGCCGCTACGTGGACAAGTGGGTCGACAATCACAACGAACTGATGGGGAAGACCGTCGGCGCGTACACCCGCAATGCAGAGAAGCTGGTCCCGATCCATCCCGAGTACGCCGCATCGGTACTCGACGACGTTGCGGCCGACGACGCCGTGTTCACGACCGACACCGGCATGTGCAACGTGTGGACCGCACGCTACATAAACCCCACCGGCCGTAGAGCTTTCGTCGCATCGATGCTGCACGGCTCCATGGCCAACGCGATGCCACACGCCATCGGCGCACAGTTCGCCAACCCGGGCCGACAGGTAATCTCGATCTCCGGCGACGGCGGCTTCTCGATGATGCTCTCCGAACTGCTCACCGTTGCCATGTACAAGGTGCCCGTCAAGATCGTCCTGTTCGACAACTCGACGCTGGGCATGGTCAAGGCCGAGATGCTCGTCGACGGCCTGCCCGACTTCGGCGTCGACGTACCGCAGGTGGACTACACCGGCATCGCCGCAGCGGCGGGTATCCACGCACAACGCGTCGAGAAGCCCGAGGACATCCGCGGCGCACTCGAAGCCGCCTTCGCTGTCGACGGCCCGGCGCTGGTCCAGCTGATCACCGACCCCTTGGCTCTGTCGGTGCCGCCGACTCTCACCGGTGAGCAGATCAAGGGATTCGCGTTGGCGATGAGCAAGATCGTTCTGAACGGCGGAGTCGGCGAGGCAGTTCGGATGGCCAAGACGAATCTGCGCAACGTACCGCGCCCGTAGCTCTTTGCGCATTCCCTGATATCGGCGCGGCGGACATCATCCGTCGCGCCGATATTTCTTGTCGGTGCCTCGATCTACCCTTCGACGATCACCCTGCACCGAGGAGAAGTCCATGCCTGCATTCGTCGAACACGACGCTCTGTTCATCGCCTGCCCCGAGGTCCATCCCGAGGCGACGATGCACATGACGTTTCAGCGCACCCTGCGCGTGCCCGACGACGGTACGGACTACAACCTGCCGCCCGGGCTCGGCTCGTTCCCGCTGCGCCAGAACGGTTCTGCCGATCGTGCGGTGTTGCCGATGTGGCAGTCCGAAGCGTGCTGGATCGACTTCACCGCTCGTTACCCATTCCTGGTCACGATCGCGGCCGGCTCGATCAACGTCGTCACCGGCTCACCGTGGTCGGCGACACCGAACTTCGACGACGAGGACTACTTCGAGGTTCCCGAGCAACCGTGGCTCGACGGATTCAATGTCGGCGAGGGCAGCGTCCGGCAGTTCGTCGCGATGCCTCTCGGTGACGGGTACACGGTGGAAGAGCAGCTCTCGGCCGATCAGGCAATCGGGGGAATCCGCATAGCTGCCTATCCACTGAAGGCGTCCGTCTGGGATGCCAGGCCGCCCGAACCCCCAGTGCACGACTTCATCGTGTGCGCCGCACCGGCATCGGACATGGGTTTCGGCGGCGGCGGGTCCGTCCGTCAGACCATTGCGTCTCCCCTCCGGCAGCACGACGATTGGGATCTCGACCACGGAACAGAATTCACGATCGACATCGCCAACAGCGACGTATGGCAGAACCTCACCGGCGAAATGCCACCCACCATGCCGCCCTCGGCCGCCGAGTACACCCGAGCCGGGTTGCCGTGGTTCCTTTGGTACAACGACTTCGCCGGGGCACGACGCGGTTCCGACCAGCTTGCGAATACCAAGTCGGTGAAGGACATCGGCAACGTACACGGCACGGATCCCTTGACCGAGAACGAAAGCTTCGACGAGCCGATGCCCACCGTGGTCGGCGGTCAGCACACGCCATAGGAGTGATCGGTGTATGCAGGTCACGTCCGCGACTGTGCCCTCCCGAAATGCGTGCCTCGTTCCGTCAACGGTTAGGCTCGAAGGACCGCCCAAACCGGACATCGCAATCCGGAATCGACAGTTCGAAAGGCACCACGATGGCCATCGACTACACCCGCAAGCCCTCGACCGGGCAGAACGCAGCGCAGCAACCCGGCACCCCCGTCAGTCTGAGCAAGGTGACGCTGTCCAAGGCAGCGCCGACCATCAGCCTGACCAAGTCCGGTGAGAAGCAGGGCTCGATGCGGGTGAACCTCAACTGGTCTACCGGCGCACCCGCGGCACAGCCGAAGAAGAAGGGCTTTCTCGCGAAGCTGGCCGCCGCGTCGTACGGTTCCGGCGGTGTGGATCTCGACCTCGGGTGCCTCTACGAACTGCGCGACGGTTCCAAGGGCGTGGTCCAAGCACTCGGCAACAGCTTCGGTTCGCTGCAGGACGCCCCGTTCATCGCGCTCGACGGCGACGACCGCTCCGGATCCGTGAGCGGCGGCGAGAACATGCACATCAACCTCGCGCATCCCGAGAAGTTCGCCCGAATCCTGATCTTCGCGATGATCTACGACGGCGCGCCCAACTGGGCCGCGGTCGACGGCGTCGTGACGCTGTATCCCACCAGCGGACCTCAGGTGGAGGTACGACTCGATTCGGCCGAGAACTCGGCACGAATCTGTTCGATCGCGTTGCTGGAGAACACGTCTGCAGGAATCACCGTCACGCGCGAGGTCGAGTACATCCAAGGCAGCCAGGCCGACCTGGACAAGAAGTACAACTGGGGTCTGCGCTGGGCAGCGGGCAGAAAGTAATCAGACCGACTGCGCGGGAGTCATTTCCAGCCGGACGCCGATCAGCCTGACCTCCCGGGTGTGGTCGAGGCGATCGACTAGAGCCACTGCCGCCGAAGTCAAGATTGCTGGATCGAAGGTCGGCGCGCCGACGATCGGTGCGCTGACGGTGTGCGTCTCGAACGGGGCATAGCGGATCTTGAGCGCGGCTCGCACGGCCGGGCGGTTCTCGGCCTCGATGTCTGTCAACACCTTCGACGTCAGGGCAGCGACCTCCTGCCGGACGATGTCCCAGTCGGCCACGTTGGTCTGGTACGTCACCTCGCGGCTGTGTGACCGTGCGACCCACGGCTCGGACGTGACCGGTGCCAGGTCGACGCCACGCCCTTTGGTACCGAGCCACGGACCGATCTTGGGGCCGAACGCAGCCGCCAAGTCTGCATCGTCGGCCTCGGCCAGTGCGCGAACGGTCGAGATGCCCAAAGTGGTCAGCTTCTTCGAGATCTTCTTTCCGATGCCCCACAGCGCGTCCGTACTGCGTTCACCCATCACCTCGAACCAGTTGTCCTGGGTGAGGCGATAGATACCCTGCGGCTTGTCGAAGTCGGTGGCGATCTTGGCTCTCAATTTGTTGTCTCCGATTCCGACCGAACAGTGCAGCCCGGTCGCATCGAACACCGCGTCGTGCACAGTTTTCGCGAAGAGCTCCGGGTCATCGGTCTCCACACCGAGAAACGCCTCGTCCCACCCGATCACCTCGACCACGACGCCCAGCGCCCGCAGTGTGTCCATGACCATCGCGGACGCCTCGTCGTAGGCCGGTTTGTCGACCGGCAGGAAGACCGCGTCGGGGATCTTTCTCGCGGCGATGCGCAGCGGCATTCCGGAGCCGACCCCCTTGGCCCGCGCCTCGTACGAGGCCGTCGAGACGACCCCGCGTTCGGTGGGATCTCCTCTACCGCCGACGACCACTGCTTTGCCTGCCAGGTGGGGGTTGCGCAGCACTTCGACCGCAGCGATGAACTGGTCCAGGTCGACGTGCAGTACCCATCGGCGACGAACGGAGTCGGTCGAGATGCTCCCGGTCATGATGCCCAGTGTGCCCGTGGTGTCTCATGACGCCATGACGAAATCGATTTCTCGCACCATCGGCCGGGTCGTGTTGGGGGCGTTTCTCGTCTTCGCCGGCCTGAGCCACCTGTTCTGGGCGCGCCGCACATTCGCGGCGCAGGTACCCGAGTGGCTGCCGCTCGACACCGACTTCGTCGTACTGGCGTCGGGTGTCGTCGAGATCGTGCTCGGCCTGGCGCTGCTGTTCTGGACTGCCAGGTCACCGCTCGTCGGTTGGGTCGTCGCGGCCTTCTTCGTCGCGGTCTTCCCCGGCAACATCTCGCAGTTCGTCACCCACACCGACGCGTTCGGTCTCGACTCCGACGCAGCGCGCGGCATCAGGCTGGTGTTCCAGCCGTTGCTGATCGTCTGGGCACTGTGGTGCACCGGCGCGTGGGCGCACTACCGCGCATCGCGTCGAGACCGCAACGGAGACCAGTAAGCGGAGATCAGTAGGTAGACCGCTGCCCGGCCGCAACGATGCCGTGGTGCAACCGAGCCACGTCGGGGTGCGCTCGCGTCCGAGACTTCCACGCGTTCTCGCCGTAGGTGCTGAAGATGGGGTTGTCGGGATCGTTCTCGACTCCCCGTGAGTGCTGAACCAATTCGGCCGGCAGTTCGATCACCGGCACGACGGCATCGAGGGCCGGGCTCAAAAAGTGTGGCACCGAAATCCGGTCTGTGCCGGGACCCGGCGCAATCACCCGGTGCCGCGTGGCACGCAGATAGCCTCCGGTCGCCACCTCCAGCAACTCGCCGATGTTGACGATGAATGCCCCCGCCACCGGCGGCACATCGATCCACGTATCAGGCGTTGTCTCGACCTGGAGTCCCGACGACTCCGGTTCGACGAGGAGCAGCGTCAGCACCCCGGAGTCCTTGTGTGCGCCGACGCCCTGCGAATGATCGGGGGTACCGGGATAGCGGACGACCTTCATGAGTGTCGCCGGAGCGACGGCGAACGCGTCGTCGAACACGGTCTCGGGCGCTCCGAGCGATTGCGCCCAATGCCGCAGGAGGCGAAGCCCGAGACCCGACACCGTGCGTTCCCACTGCTCGAACGTCTCTCTGAACCCTGCGGGCTGGGACGGCCACAGATTGGGGCCCTGCAGATTCCAATAGCCCTCTGCCCCGTCGATGGCCGGGCGCTCGGGTCCGATGTCGATCTGCTCCCGCCAATCGACTCGGCCGTTCGTCAGCTCGCCGCCCACCCGCGAGTAGCCGCGAAAGTGCGGACTCTTCAGCTGACTGATCTCGTCCTTCACCTCGTCGGTTACCGCGAAGAATTCTCGTGCCAGCTGCAGTACCCCGCGCATGCGTCCGGGTTCGATATTGTGCCCGACCAGATAGAAGAACCCCGAACGATGAGCGGCCTCGCGCAGTGACAGTTGGAACGCATGGGGCTCTGTTTCGGCGGAAGCCAGATCGAGAACAGGAAGCATGTTCATGATTGTCCTCCCCACCTCGCGCGTCGGCCAGCAGTGTTGGCGTTCGGTGAATACCGATGGGTGGATGCGAGACTGGACACCATGAGCCCCGAAGCACTCGACATCACGGTCGTCGGTCACGGCGCAGCCACGTATCCGCCCGAGCAGTGCACCCTGTCGCTGACCGTCCGTACCGATGGGCGGACTGCGGAGTCGGCGTCGGAGCCGGCTCAACAGCTCGTTCGCGAGATCACCCGGCTCGTCGAACCGCTCTACAACAGCGACGGTGGCCCCATCGAGCGATGGTCGGTCGATCAGGTGCGGCACTCTCGGAACCGCCCCTTCAATCACGAGGGCGAACAACTGCCGTACGTCTACCAGGCGGAAGCGTCGGTGGAAGTCCAGTTCAGTCAGCTCGACCTCGTCGACGCCTTCGTCTACGCCGCCTCCGCGCTCGAGGGAGTGTCGATCGATCACTTCGATTGGGACCTCACCGAATCGAGCCGACTCTCGCGCACGTTGGAGGTACGCGAACGTGCAGTTCGAGACGCGGTGACCAAAGCCGAGGCCTACGCGTCGAGCCTGGGGAGGACGAGCGTGCACGCCGTCGCGATAGCCGATCCGGGACTGTTGCCGGGCTCCGCCGACCACGGCGGCCCCGACGCCTCACCACGTATGCTCGCCGCCAAGTCGGCACCAGCCGGGTTCGCGCTCAAACCCGAGAACATCACGATCACCGCGAGCGTGCACGCCCGATTCACCGCCTCCTGACTCCGCGCGCATACTCTCGAATCATGAATCGAGACGATGCCCGACGCCTCTGGCCGCGGCCACCGCTGTTGCCTCGTCCGATCTTGATGGATCAGCGCTGGGAGCGGCTGGTCTTTCTGCACTGGCGGGTTCCGAGTTCGACTGTCGCCCCGTTGCTTCCCGACGGGTGCGAACCCGACGAATTCGACGGCTCTTCCTGGGTCGGTCTCATCGGTTTTCATATGGTCGGTGCCGGGCTCGGGTACCGGCACCCAGTTCCGTACTTCGGGACGTTCGGGGAGATCAACGTCCGGCTGTACTCCGTGGACGCTGAGGGTCGACGCGGCGTCGTCTTCCGATCGCTCGAGGCGTCCAGACTGGCAGTCGTGTTGGGCACCAACGCCGCTCGTATTCCGTACCGCTGGGCGTCGATCGACATCGACGACGACACCACCACGATCGGCTACCGCAGCACGCGGCTGGCTCCTCCGCACCGCGGCGCGACGACGGATTTCGGAATCGTCCGAGGAACACGCGATATGTCCGAGAACCCACTTGCAGTGTTTCTGACGGCGCGATGGGGCTTGCACACCTCGCTGGCCGGGCGGCTGCTGTACGTACCGAACGTGCACCGGCACTGGGAGCTGGTGGAAGCGGAGCTGACCCATTGCTCAGACGAACTCGTTGCTGCTGCAGGGCTACCCGACGTCAGTACCCGCTCGCCGGACTCGGTGCTGTATTCGCCCGGCGTGGAAACACAGTTCGGAAAGCCCTACCTGGTTCGCGGGCGATAGAAGATCACGTGACCCGACGAAAGCTCGACAACCCAATCTCCCTGGGCCTCGTCGGCATGTGCGTCGGAGACAGAACTCGACGTGACGCTCTCCCGCAATACGAGATAGCCGCTGTCGAGCGGAAGATCGCACAGCAGCACGGTGCCGTCCGAGAATTCGACAGCCGACTCATCTCCCGTCGACAACCGGACGACTGTGGCACCGATGGACGGGAGCCCTTCTACAGGGGATGCCTTCGCGCCGAGTTGCTCCGGGGCGGGCCATTGTTCGACGGCTCCATCCGGTCCGCACAGCACGGTCGACCCGTCTGCTGCGCAATATTCCCAGGATTCGACCTCGTCGCGGGGACGCGCCACCACACCGCGCCCACCTGTGAATGCCATTCGCAGCACGCCTGATCCGTCGTACTCGGCGTTCTCGCAGACGAGACCGTGCAGTGTCGCGAGGGCTCGCAAGCCCTCGAACTGATTGTCCTCGTCGACCGTGAGGTCATCGACGACTACCTCACTGAAGGAAATGGTGGCTCCCCCGTGGAATTCGATGGTCAAATCGAAATCGAGCAGAATTCTGCTGACGCGGCACTGAACGACGTCGAGTTTCATCGACGTCGACTGTGCCACACAACAGCGGTTCGGTACACACGCAGCACTGCCACCTGGACCCTCGGAGCCGGCGGGTCCAGGCGACACAGCGCACTCGGGTTTTTGTGTGTGGGTGGGGGTTTCGAAATGCGTGATGCCCCCGAACCTGGAG
>NZ_JBHNYO010000017.1:0-143177 GCF_054960675.1 Rhodococcus sp. PSi06 | reverse complement strand
CCCCCCCCCCCCCCCCCCCCCGGCCCCTGGTCGTATTACGTGGTAGCGGTCAGCTCGCGTCGAACGCGCGTGCGGCGAGGGCCCGAACGACTCCGGCCCTGCCCTCGATCACCAGACGTCGAAGGGCAGGCGGCAGATCTCCGTCGAGGAACCCGTCCGCAGCCGCCAGTGATTGCTCACTGATGGACCAGGAGGGGTACAGCCCGATGACGACGGTTTGCGCGACCTCGCTGGATCGGCGAGACCAGACACCCTCGATGGCATCGAAGTAGCGACCGACGTAGGGCTCGAGCAACTCGCCCTGGCCGGGGCCTGCGAATCCGCCGATGATCGAGCGTGCGGTGATGTTCGGCACCGAGTCGTCGTCGACGACCGTCTTCCAGGCCTGTTCCTTGACCTCCGCGCTCGGACGTGCGGCCCGCGCAGCCGCGGCCGACCGCGCACCGGCAGCAGTGTTGTCCTTGCTCGCCTCGGCGTCGATGACCGGCGACTCGAGTCCGTCGGCGTCGATGGCCCCGGCACCGGCCAGGGCCGTGACGATGCGCCACCGCAGATCGGTGTCGACACCGAGGCCGGAGAGGCCCTGGCCGTCGATGTCGCCGTCGAGCAAGGCGCGCAACACCTCGATGTGTCGATCGCCCAGTTCGATTCCGGTGAGGGCGTTGACGAAGGCCAGTTGGTGATCCGAGCCTGCCTCGGCCCCGCGGGCCAGTTCGAGCAGTGCGTCGGCGAACTCGGGAGTTCCGTGTTCGGCCGCCCACGCCGGATCGGCGTAGCTGGTGATGGCGGTCTGGGCCTGCAGGAGTAGGCGCTGCACCACGCCGACCTCGGTCTCGCCGCCGATTCCGCGTCGAACGAGGGCCACGAAGTCTCTGGCCTTCATTTCGGCGGACCGGGTCATCTCCCATGCGGCCGACCACGCGAGGGTGCGGGGGAGCGGCTCGGCGATGTCGCCGATACGACCGAGAAGTGTGTCGAGTGAGTCCGGATCCAGACGCGCGGCGCAGTAGGTCAGGTCGTCGTCGTTGACCAGTACCAGCTTTCCGCGCGAAACACCCACCAGTGCATCGACATTCGTCGAGTCGGCGGCGTCGAGATCGAGCTCGACGCGGTCGGTACGGACCAACTTGCCCTCGACGTCGTCGTAGATTCCGACCGCGATGCGGTGGACTCGGTGCTCGCCGGCACCCGGTGCCGCACCGCTCTGCCGAACCACGAAGCGGCTGAACTTGCCGTCGTCATCGACGTCGAAGTCCGGGGACAGCGTGTTCAGGCCGGTGGTGCGAAGCCACTGAGTGCCCCAGTCGGACAAATCGCGTCCCGACGACTTCTCCAGCGCTGCAAGCAGATCCGAGAAGGTGGCGTTGGCGAAGGCGTGGTCCACGAAGTAGGCCCGCAGCCCGGCGAGAAAGTCTTCCTTGCCCACGTAGGCCACCAACTGCTTGAGCACACTCGCGCCCTTGGCGTAGGTGATGCCGTCGAAGTTGACCTCCACCGCAGCCAGGTCGGGGATATCGGCGGCGATGGGATGCGTCGAGGGCAACTGGTCCTGGCGGTAGGCCCACGCCTTCTCGACGTTGGCGAAGGTGGTCCAGGCGTTCGTGTACTCGGTGGCCTCGGACTGGCAGAGCACCGAGGCGAACGTGGCAAACGATTCGTTGAGCCACAGGTCGTCCCACCACGTCATGGTCACCAGGTCGCCGAACCACATGTGGGCCATCTCGTGCAGAACGGTTTCGGCGCGACGCTCGTACGAAGCGCGCGTCACCTTGGACCGGAAGACGTAGTCCTCGAGGTAGGTGACCGCTCCCGCATTCTCCATGGCACCGGCGTTGAACTCCGGCACGAACAGCTGGTCGTACTTGCCGAAGGCGTACGGAGTACCGAAATTCTCGTGGTAGAAGCCGAAGCCCTGCTTGGTTTCGGTGAACAGTCTCTCCGCGTCCATGTGCTCGGCAAGTGATGCGCGGCAATAGATTCCGAGAGGAATGGTGCCGTGGTCGTCGGTGTAGGAGTCGGTCCACTCCGCGTACGGACCGGCGATCAGCGCAACGAGATAGGTGCTCATCAACGGAGTCGTGTCGAACACGTGCTCTCCCGCGGCAGGCTCGGCACCGTGCGCCGCATTGGAGACTACGGTCCAGCTCTCGGGCGCGGTGACCTTCAGATCGAAGGTGGCCTTGAGATCGGGTTGATCGAAGCAGGCGAACATGCGCTTGGCATCGGCCGTCTCGAACTGCGAGTACAGGTACACCGATCCGTCCGACGGGTCGACGAACCGGTGCAGGCCCTCGCCGGTGTGCGAGTAGAGGCAGTCCGCGTCGATCACGAGTTCGTTGTGTTCGGCCAGATTCTCGAGCGCAATACCGGTGGACTCGTCGTAATTCGCGGTATCGATGTCGGTGCCGTTGAGGGTCGCCGAGCGAATCGTGCCGGCAATGATGTCCACGAAGGACGACGCTCCGGCGGTGGCCGCGAACGTGATGGTGGTGAGCGAGCGGAACGTCTTCTCGCCGGGATTGCCCTCGCCGTCGGTGAGATCGAGAACGATCGCGTACTTCGTTTCCCCGATGATCGCCGAGCGTTCGGAGGCTTGGTCACGCGTCAGGTTGGGAGCAACCACTTCAGTCGACACCTCTTCGTGTAGTTATGGGTAGTGCTGTCCATCCCATCACGTCTGCCGTGTGGCGCGCTGGCTGACGGGTCGCGCGGAATGTCCGCGCGGTGGACGGTTGTTACGACATGAAGAGACAGCGACCTCGACTTTCAAGGAGCAGACAGTGGCCGGTTCAGGACAGAAAGACACCGCTGATTTTTGGTTCGACCCACTGTGCCCGTGGTGCTGGATCACCTCACGGTGGATTCTCGAGGTGCAACAGGTGCGCGATATCGACGTGAACTTCCACGTCATGAGCCTGGCCGTACTCAACGAAGGCCGCGATCTGCCCGAGGAGTACGCCGCGATGATGAAGAAGGCGTGGGGGCCGGTGCGGGTGGCGATCGCAGCCGCGAAGAGCAACGGCGACGAGATCCTCGCTCCGCTGTACGCGGCCATGGGAACGCGAATTCACAACGAGGGCAACAAGGATTTCGACGTCGTCATCCGAGAGTCCCTGGCCGAACTCGAGTTGCCCGCCGACCTCGCGTCGGCTGCCGAGAGCACCGAGTACGACGACGATCTGCGGACCAGCCACCACGCGGGTATGGACAAGGTCGGTCCCGATGTGGGCACTCCGACCATCCACGTGAACGGTGTCGCGTTCTTCGGCCCCGTGCTGTCGCGCATCCCGCGCGGCGAGGAAGCAGGAAAGCTCTGGGACGCATCGGTGATCTTCGCCTCGTACCCGCACTTCTTCGAGCTCAAGCGCTCGCGCAACGAGGACCCTCAGTTCGACTGATCGCGTGACCCTCGTGCGTGGAATGTCGTCGTAAGAGGCGACGTGTCACGCACGAGGGGCTAGGCGACTATCCGATCCGAGCCATCTGCGGTGCCGAACGTTCGGTGCTCGCCGAGGTGGAACCGCCGGGCCGACCATGCGGCTGCCGCGGCGTCGAGGAAGTCGTCGACGAGCGGCCCGTCCGGCAGGTCGTCCAGTTCGAGATGCTTGCTCCAGCGTTGCAGTGCCGCCAGCCGCTGCCCGACGCCGCGGCCGGACTTCTTCGACGCGAACGTGGTCGTCGGAGACATTGCCCTGAAGGAACATTCGGGATGCACTTCGACGTAGATGTTCGGGTCGAAATCCGCCTGCCGCCATGCCTTCACCGACGGCAGAATGTGCCAGGTCTGCTTGCTGATCGCCTTGCCGGTGAGCTCCCGAGACACGGCGCAGGCCTCGGGATAGGACTCGGCGTCGAGGACACCGACGACGGGCGTGTGGAAGATGGAACTGCGCGCCGGGCCGAGAAAGATTTTCGCTTCGAGTTCGCTGAGGCGATAGCCGTCGTCGGGTAGGGACAACGGCATGTCGACGCCCACTCGTGCGCAGTCCCGCGTGCGTTCGAGCACCTCGGCCACGGACGAGCAGCCCATCCACGTCAGTCTCGTGCCGTCGAAGACCGCGGCCACCCACGCACCCCTCGCACCGTCGACGCCGGCGAATTTCTCGGCTCGTGAGTTCACCTGTCAGACTCTAGGCATGCGCGTATACCTGGGTGCCGACCACGCCGGCCTCGAGTTCAAGAATCAGATCATCGAACACCTCACGGCGACCGGGCACGAGCCCATCGATTGCGGTGCTTTCGATTACGACCCCGTCGACGACTACCCGGCATTCTGCATCGACGCGGCACGCCGTGTCGTCGCCGATCCGGGCAGCCGCGGTCTGGTACTCGGTGGATCCGGAAACGGCGAGCAGATCGCCGCGAACAAGGTGCCGGGAGCGCGGTGTGCTCTGGCCTGGAGCGTGGAAACTGCGAAACTGGCTCGCGAACACAACGATGCGCAGCTCATCGGCATCGGCGGTCGCATGCATACGTTGCCCGAAGCCCTGGCCATCGTCGACGCGTTCCTCGGTACTCCGTTCTCGGGCGAAGAGCGCCACCAGCGCCGCATCGACATCCTGTCCGAGTACGAGCGCACCGGCGACGCACCCGAGGTTCCGGGAAAGCCCGCGTAGGTGCCCGAGGGGCATACGCTGCACCGACTCGCTCGGCTGCATCAACGACGGTTCGGCGGGGCACCGGTAGCGGCGAGCAGTCCTCAGGGACGGTTCACCTCCGGTGCCGCGCTGATCGATGGTCTCGTGCTCGAAAGTGCCGAAGCCTGGGGTAAGCATCTGCTGCACCGTTACGAGACCGATCTGATCGTGCACATTCACCTCGGGCTGTACGGCAAGTTCACCGAACAGTCGGTGCCACTGAACGATCCGGTGGGCGCAGTGCGTCTGCGCATGGTGGGGGAGAAGTACGGTGCCGATCTTCGCGGCCCGACAGCGTGCGAGATCTATACCGAAGAACAGGTCGACGCCCTCGTGGCGCGGCTCGGGCCGGATCCGCTGCGTAAAGATGCAGATCCGTCGGCGGCCTGGGCGCGAATCTCGAAGTCACGCACTGCAATCGGGACGCTGCTGATGGATCAGAAGGTGCTGGCCGGCGTCGGAAACGTCTACCGTGCCGAGATTCTCTTTCGTCACGAAATCAACCCGATGCGCCCGGGTAAGGATCTCGATCGTGCCGAATGGGACGCCATCTGGTTCGACCTCGTCGAATTGATGAAGATCGGTGTCCGGCGCGGACGCATCATCACCATCCGGCCCGAGGACGATCACGGCGACACCTACGGTGCGCGCCGACCGCGCTCGTACGCCTACCGCAGAGAAGGATTGCCGTGCCGAGTGTGCGGAGCCGAAATTCTGCATTCGACGATGCAGGCGCGAAACCTGTTCTGGTGCCCCGTCTGCCAGGCGACCTAGAAGCCGAAGTCCATCCCGCCGCCGTCTCCGCCGAACATGCCGTCGCCGCCGCCGTCGAAGAAGCCGTCGCCGTCGCTACCGGCTCCCGCATCGCCACCGCCGTCGCCGCCGAAGTCGTCACCGGCCCCGTCGCCGGAGCCGTCGTTTCCGATGTCCCCGCCGGCCGCGGTCTCGTCCGGAACCCCGGCCATGCCGGAGAACATCGCCGAGAACAGGAACATCGAACCTATGCCCCACGCGCCGGCGACCAGGGCCGGACGCCACCACGGCTCGGAGTACCAGCCCGCGGGAATCGGACGGCCTGCTACGCGGCCACCCGGGTAGTAGTTGGGGGTGCGGTCGGACGGATCGGGTGACGCGGCGATCTCGCGGCCCTCGAAGTCGACCTTGCGTTCCTCGGTGACCCGGCCGGCTTGCTGTTGGCCGTCGATGCCCTGCACCTCCGGGCCCGGGTCCATGCCCATCGCCAGACGCGCGGCGCGAATGTAGTAGAGCCCCTCGAGAGCGGTCTGCTTGGCCAGTCGAGCCTGCTCGACAGTTGTCGCCTGGTCGATCTGCGACCCGGCGGCGATGTTGCGCTCGGACGCGTCGGCCAAGGCCTGCTTCGACGGTGTGTCGGTACCGATCAGGTTGTAGACCTGACCGCCGAGGCGTTCGATCGACTGGCGGGCGTCGGCCTTGGCGTCGGCCAGCGCGGTTTCCGCCGCTGCCGCGGAGTTCTTCTTGCTTCGCAGCACCAGCAGGGCGACTGCGGCGATGACGAGGACGATCAGGACAATTTCCACTTCGGGCCTTCCGCCGACGGTGCATGTCCGATTCGATCGGACAATTCGGACTCCGTTTCAGGGTACGCGGACACGAAAAAGCCCCGCACTAAAAGTACGGGGCTTTTCGATGGAGCCGATGACGAGAATCGAACTCGCGTAGCCTGTTTGGAAGACAGGGGCTCTACCATTGAGCTACATCGGCGTGCAAACAACAGTCGTGGGATCGCCAGTTCCGTCGCCTGCGTTTCAAGACTGTACCCAACGCCGTCGCCGGATTCCAAACCGGCATGCCGCGCCGGGTTCGCCCGAACGCCATCGGTGGGGCGCCGATGAGGGGCTACTATCGGTTGCTGTTCAATGGTGTGGGTACGACGGGGTGTGGCGCAGCTTGGTAGCGCATCCGCTTTGGGAGCGGAGGGTCGCAGGTTCAATTCCTGTCACCCCGACAAATGAGGGCCGCAGGCACGGTTCGCCGTGTGTCGCGGCGAGCGAGGTAAGACCGCACGCCAGCACCGTAAGCATCACCGCAAGCAAGAATTACCAAGAAGGAGCATGTCCCGTGAAGAGCACCGTCGAGCAGCTGAGCCCGACGCGAGTCCGTATCAACGTTGAGGTGCCCTTCGAGGAGCTCAAGCCTGATTTCGACCGCGCGTACAAGGCTCTGGCTCAGCAGATCCGCCTCCCCGGATTCCGTCCCGGCAAGGCTCCGGCCAAGTTGCTCGAAGCGCGCGTCGGCCGCGGCGCAGTGCTCGAGCAGGTTGTCAACGACGCTCTTCCCGCCCGCTACTCCGAGGCAGTGACGAACGAGAAGGTCAAGGTCATCGGCCAGCCCGAGATCGAGATCACCAAGATCGAAGACGGTACCGAGCTCACGTTCACCGCTGAGGTCGACGTGCGTCCCGAGATCGCGTTGCCGGACTACTCGACCATCAGCGTCGTCGTCGATCCGCTCGAGATCAAGGACGAGGCAGTCGACGAGCAGCTGCAGTCGCTCCGCCAGCGTTTCGGCACCCTCACCGGTGTCGACCGTCCCGTCCAGAACGGCGACTTCGTCTCGATCGACCTCTCCGCCACCGTCGACGGCGAGAACGTCGAGGAAGCCACCGCGAGCGGACTGTCCCACGAGGTCGGCTCCGGCCAGCTCATCGAAGGCCTCGACGACGCGATCATCGGCGTCTCGGCAGACGAGTCCAAGGAGTTCACCTCCACTCTCGTCGCCGGCGAGTACGCGGGCAAGGAAGCCGTCGTCACGGTCAAGGTCGTCTCCGTCAAGGAGCGCGAGCTGCCCGAGGCCGACGACGAGTTCGCTCAGTTGGCCAGCGAGTTCGACACGTTCGACGAGCTTCTCGCCGACCTGAGGACGCGCGTCGAGCGAGTCGCGAAGGTCGAGCAGGCCGGTCAGATCCGCGACAAGGTGCTCGAGACGCTGCTCGAGACCATCGAGATTCCGGCACCCGAGGCAGTCGTCAAGGCCGAGGTCGATTCCCAGGTGCACGAGGCCATCCACGGCCTCGATCACAACGAGGAAGCGCTCGCCGAGCTGCTCGAATCGCAGGGTTCGAGCCGCGAGGAGTTCGACAAGGACGTCAAGGAAGGCGCCGAGAAGTCGGTGCGCACCCAGCTCCTGCTCGACGCGATCGCCGAGGCGGAGAACACTCAGGTCGGTCAGGAAGAGCTCACCGAGCGCATCATCTTCCAGGCCCAGCGTTACGGCATGCCGCCCGAGCAGTTCATCCAGCAGGTGCAGCAGGCCAACCAGCTCGGTGCCGTGTTCGCCGATGTCAAGCGTGGCAAGGCACTGGCGTCTGTGGTCGAGCGGGTCACCGTGACCGACACGTCGGGTGCCAGCGTCGACACGGCCGAGCTGTTCGGCAGCCCCGCCGATGCTCCCGACGAGGTCGAAGCAGCAGATTCTTCCGAGGGCGAACAAGAGAAGTAACGCTCACAGCGAACGACGGCGGTTCCGGGACTCCGGAGCCGCCGTCTTTCGTTAGTGTCTGTGTCAGGAACCAACGATTTGTTATGGAAAAGGCAGGTACCGTGACTGTTCAGAATCCGGCGGCTTCGCACCAGCAGAGTCCCGTCATGACTTCGGCCGCATCAGGGCTGAATCTCAGCGACTCCGTGTACGAGCGTCTGCTTCGCGAGCGCATCATCTTCCTCGGTACTCAGGTCGACGACGACATCGCGAACAAGCTCTGCGCTCAGATCCTGCTGCTTTCGGCAGAAGATCCCACCCGCGACATCTCGCTGTACATCAACTCGCCCGGTGGCTCGGTCACCGCGGGTATGGCCATTTTCGACACGATGGAATTCGCCGAGTGCGACATCGCGACCTACGGAATGGGTCTGGCTGCCTCGATGGGCCAGTTCCTGCTCTCGGCCGGTGCCAAGGGCAAGCGCTACGCCCTGCCGCACGCGCGCATCATGATGCACCAGCCTTCGGCCGGTATCGGTGGCAGCGCCTCCGACATCGCCATCATGGCCGAGCAGTTCGCGCACACCAAGCGCGAAATGGCAGAACTGATCGCTGAGCACACGGGTCAGACCGTCGAGCAGATCACCGAGGATTCCGACCGCGACCGGTGGTTCACGGCGCAGGCGGCCAAGGAATACGGGTTCGTGGATCACGTCGTCAGCCGTGCGCGGCAGGCCGGCGGAATCGGCGAGTAATTCGGCCGAAACCGGCGACCCTCGATCACTTACATCTTGGAGAAACGATGACAAACCTGTTCGACCCCAATCAGCTGCCGTCTTCCCGGTACATCCTGCCGTCCTTCGTCGAGCACTCCAGCTACGGCGTCAAGGAATCGAACCCGTACAACAAGCTGTTCGAGGAGCGCATCATCTTCCTCGGCGTCCAGGTCGACGATGCGTCCGCCAACGACGTCATGGCTCAGTTGCTCGTGCTCGAGGGCCTCGACCCCGACCGCGACATCACGATGTACATCAACTCGCCCGGCGGCTCGTTCACGTCGTTGATGGCCATCTACGACACGATGCAGTACGTCCGCGCCGACGTGGCGACCGTCTGCCTCGGCCAGGCGGCGTCGGCTGCCGCAGTGCTGCTCGCCGCCGGCACCCCCGGTAAGCGCGCAGCATTGCCGAACGCACGTGTGCTGATCCACCAGCCCTCCAGCGGCGGAATCCAGGGCCAGGTCTCGGACCTCGAGATCCAGGCCGCCGAGATCGAACGCATGCGTCGACTCATGGAGACCACCCTCGGTCGCCACACGGGCAAGGATCCCGACGTGATCCGCAAGGACACCGATCGCGACAAGATCCTCACCGCCGAGCAGGCCAAGGATTACGGCATCATCGACACAGTGTTCGAGTACCGCAAGCTTTCTGCCCAGAAGTAGCAGAGCGAGTGCTCCGGTCGGATCGGTAGGTCCGGCAAGCAAAACCGTCGCCGGGCGAGAGTGACAAACTCCGCCCGGCGGTCGCGATCGACGGGCCGATCGTGGTGATCGGTGAAATCGGGTGGCGAATCACCGGAAACAACCCGCCCATGTTCGGCGAACACGGGTAGCGTCGCACCCAAGAACTCGGGCGATCGACTCGGCATGGCAAAAGCCCGAGAAGTAGCCCACGACAGTCTCGGCACAGTCGGACGGCGTGGGGCGAATGCGGACAAGGAAGTAGGAACCTCCCAATGGCACGCATCGGTGACGGTGGCGATCTGCTGAAGTGCTCCTTCTGCGGCAAGAGCCAGAAGCAGGTCAAGAAGCTCATTGCTGGACCAGGGGTGTACATCTGCGATGAGTGCATCGACCTGTGCAACGAGATCATCGAGGAGGAGTTGGCCGAATCGAGCGAAGTCAAGCTCGACGACCTACCCAAGCCCTCCGAGATCAAGGATTTTCTCGAGAACTACGTGATCGGCCAGGACGCTGCGAAGCGCACGTTGGCGGTCGCGGTCTACAACCATTACAAGCGCATCCAGGCCGGCGACAAGGCTCGCGATGTGCGGGGTGAGTCCGTCGAACTGGCGAAGTCCAACATCTTGATGCTCGGACCGACCGGCTGCGGCAAGACGTACCTCGCGCAGACCCTGGCCAAGATGCTGAACGTACCGTTCGCCATCGCGGACGCCACCGCTCTCACCGAAGCCGGGTACGTGGGCGAGGATGTCGAAAACATTCTCCTCAAGCTGATCCAGGCTGCGGATTACGACGTCAAGCGCGCCGAGACGGGCATCATCTACATCGACGAGGTCGACAAGATCGCTCGCAAGAGCGAGAACCCGTCGATCACCCGCGACGTGTCCGGAGAGGGTGTGCAGCAGGCGCTGCTGAAGATCCTCGAAGGAACTCAGGCGAGTGTGCCGCCCCAGGGTGGACGCAAGCATCCGCATCAGGAATTCATCCAGATCGACACCACCAACGTGCTCTTCATCGTTGCCGGTGCCTTCGCCGGTCTCGAGAAGATCGTGTCCGATCGCGTCGGCAAGCGCGGTCTGGGATTCGGTGCCGAGGTTCGCTCCAAGGCCGAGATCGACACCCAGGATCACTTCGCCGAGGTCATGCCGGAGGACTTGATCAAGTTCGGCTTGATCCCTGAGTTCATCGGCCGGCTTCCGATGATCGCGTCGGTCACGAACCTGGACAAGGAATCGCTCGTCACGATCCTGTCCGAGCCGAAGAACGCACTCGTCAAGCAGTACCGTCGTCTGTTCGACATGGACGGTGTGGAGCTCGAGTTCACCGCCGAGGCCCTGGACGCCATTGCCGATCAGGCAATTCTCCGCGGAACCGGCGCTCGTGGACTCCGCGCGATCATGGAAGAAGTTCTTCTTCCGGTGATGTACGACATCCCGAGCCGCGACGACGTGGAGAAGGTCGTCGTCACCGCGGAGACGGTCAACGACAACGTGCTGCCGACCATCGTGCCGCGCAAGCCCGAGCGTCCGGAGCGCCGCGACAAGTCGGCCTGACGGTCAACTGGACAACGCGAGCCCCGATCATCGCTTCGATGATCGGGGCTCGTTTCGTCGTGTGAGCTGTTCAGCCGATTCTCATTACGTGAGGCGCTCGAATACCGCAGCCAGTCCCTGCCCGCCTCCGATGCACATCGTCTCGAGTCCGTAGCGGACGTCGCGGCGGTCCATTTCGCGGAGCAGAGTGGCGAGGATTCGAGCCCCGGTGGCACCGACGGGATGACCGAGCGAGATACCGGAACCGTGCGGGTTCAGCCGCGAGTCGTCTGGTTCGATGCCCCACGACCGGGTGACGGCGAGGGCCTGTGCGGCGAAGGCCTCGTTCAGTTCGATGACGCCCATGTCCGCGAGGCTCAGGCCGAGGCGTCCGAGCGCCTTCTCGCTGGCGGGCACCGGCCCGATGCCCATGGTTCGCGGAGCGACGCCGGCGACACCCCATCCCGCCAGTCTGGCCAGTGGTCGAAGTCCCAGTGCAGCAGCCTTTTCCGGGGTGGTGACGATCGCCAGCGCGGCACCGTCGTTCTGGCCGCTGGCGTTTCCGGCCGTGACCGTCGATTCGGGATCGATCGACGCGCGAATCGCTTTCAGCTCGGCCAGGAACTCCACGGTGGTGTCGGCACGGGGGTGTTCGTCGGTGGTGACGAGCAACGGGTCCGACTTACGTTGGGGGACCGATACTCCGACGATCTCCTCGGCGAACAAGCCGTTGTTCTGGGCGGCGACGGCGCGTTGGTGAGACTGGACTGCCAGCGCGTCCTGATCCGCTCGGCTGATGGAGAATTCCGCTCGAAGGTTCTCTGCGGTCTCGATCATGCCGCCGGGGACCGGGAAGTTCTTTCCGCCTGCGGTCACTCGTGCGCGGGCGAGTCGGTCGGACAGCGCGACCGCCTCCGCTTTGACGCCCCAGCGCATTCCGGTGGCGTAGAACTCGGTCTGGCTCATGCTCTCGACGCCGCCGGCCAGAACCAGATCGTTGCCGCCCGACTGCACTTGCATGCACGCTTGCAAGATCGCCTGCAGGCCGGAGCCGCAGCGCCGGTCGATCTGCATACCGGGGACGTCGATACCCAGGTCGGCGTCGAGCGCGGCGACACGTCCGATCGCCGGTGCATCACCGTTGGGGGAGGCCTGGCCCAGGATCACGTCGTCGATGTCGGCACCGGAGATGCCCGTGCGAGCAACGAGTTCGGCGATCACGGTGCTGGCCAGATTCTGGGCGGAGATGTCGCGGAACTGACCGCCGAAGCGACCTACCGGGGTGCGCAGGGGTTCGCAGATCACGGCGTCAGGCATGGGTGTTTCCTCGCTTGTCGTTGGGTCCGGTGGTCACCCGGAGCAAATCGGTCTCGATGGCGCGGGTGGCGTCGAGCAAGGCCGGGAGTAGTTCGGTGCGCACCGCGTCCGCGGAATGACGCGCGGCTTGAGTCGAGACGTTCGCCGCGGCGACGACTGCCCCGGCGTTGTCGTGAATGGGTGCGGCGATCGATCGCAAACCCTCCTCGAGCTCCTGATCCACCAGGCAGAAGCCTTCGGTGCGCACTCGTTCGAGTTCGCGAGCGAGCGCATCGGACGAGATGATCGTCTTGCCGGTGAGCGGCGTCAGTCGAACTCGATCGAGATAGGCCGCGAGCTCGTCGGCCGGCAGACCGGCGAGCAGTACCCGGCCCATCGAGGTGGCGAACGCGGGGAAGCGTGTGCCGATGTTGATTCCGACAGTCATGATGCGGCTCACCGGAACTCGGGCGACGTACACGACGTCGTCACCGTCCAGAATCGACACGGAGGACGATTCCCTCACCCGTTCCGCCAGAGCCTCCAAGTGCGGTCCCGACACTTCGGGAAGGGACAGGCTCGACAGGTAGCTGTAGCCCAGTTCGAGCACGCGCGGGGTGAGCCAGAACATCGAACCGTCGGTGCGCACGTACCCCAGCTCGACGAGCGTGAGCAGAAAGCGTCGAGCGGTGGCACGGGTCAGGTCCGTCGCTCGCGCGACGTCGGCCAGCGTTCGACGCGGATGCTCGCCGTCGAAGGCTCTGATCACCGCCAGGCCGCGCCCGAGAGACTGGACGTAATCCGACGACGGCGGCGGGTCCGCGGCGCTCACGGGGTTCCGTTCTCGGTGATGGCGGCCTGAGCGAGTGCGAAAGCACTGTTGCTGTTGGGAACTCCCGCGTACACAGCGGTGTGCAGAAACACCTCGGCCAGTTCGTCCGGTGCCAGTCCTGCGCGCAGCGCCGCGCGAATGTGCATGTCGAGCTCGTGCTGGTTGCCTACGGCCGTCAGAATCGCCAGGGTCAGCAGTCTGCGGGTGTGGTGGTCGAGTCCGGGGCGGTTCCAGATGTCACCCCATGCGGTGCGGGTGATGAAATCCTGGAACGGCGCGGTGAATTCGGTTCTTGCGGAGATGCTTCGGTCGACGTGAGCGTCGCCGAGGATGCTGCGCCGCACCGCCATGCCGGTGTCGTGGGCCGCGGCCCGGCCGGCAGCATACGGATCCGATCCGATGTGTGCGGCAATCGCTGTGGTGACGGATCCGGCCTGCTCGACGTTGGCCAGGTGTGCGGCTGGGTCGAGCACTCTGAACGTGGAACCAGCGACACCGTCGGCGATGATCTTCAGATCCTCCGGCGTGGTCGAGGGGTCCTGACGGCCTGCGATCACGAGGGTCGGGGCGCTGATTCGACCGAGGTCGCGGCGAGAGTCCCAGTCGGACAACGCCTCACAGCATGCCGCGTAGCCCTCGTCGGACGTCTCGACGATCATCCGCCGATGCCGGTCGACGAGATCGGTGTCGCGAGCGGCGAGTTCGGGAGTGAACCACCGGTCGAGAACGGCGTCGGCCAACGAGGCGGTTCCGGCCGCGCGGACCGAGGCCGCGCGATCGAGCCACTGCGCGGGCTCACCGAACTTGGCCGAGGTACACAGCAGGGTCAGAGTCCGCACTCGCTCCGGTCGGTGAATGGCGATCCACTGCGAGACGGCACCGCCGAGCGAGAGGCCGACTATGTGAACGCGCTGCAGGTCCAATGAATCCAGTAGGGCCAGGACGTCTTCGGCCAGGTCCGCGACGGAGTACGGACCGGGCGGCACCGGCGATGCTCCGTGCCCACGGAGATCGACGGCGAGTACCCGGAGCGACGCGGAGAGCGGGCCGACTTGCGGGTTCCACATCGATCGATCGGAGCCGAGGGAACCGATCAGCACGACGGTCTCGGCGTCGGCGCTCGGTCCGTCGACGAGTTGGTGTGCCAGTGCGACGGTCATTGTGAGTCCTTCGAATCTGAGGTGCTGTCGGTGTCGAGGGCGAGCTCGGCCAGGATGGTGTCGACAAGATCGGACGCGTGGCCGAGATACGCGGCTGGGTCGAGCAACTCGCGCACTGTCGACGGTGTGAGAAATTCGGTGATGGCCGGATCGGTGTCCAACGGTGCTCCGGCTTCACATCGAGCGGTCACGATGTCCCGGGCATCGTTCGTATGGTGCGCCAGGGCTGCTGTGACCCGTTCGGCGAGGAGTGCTCCGCCCGTCGCATCGAGATTACGACCCATCATCTCGGGATGGACGTGTAGCCCGCCGAGACTGGTGGCGATCCTGTGTGCTGCGCCGCCGGTGAGACGCAGCAGGTCCGTGATCGTCTCCCACTCGGCGTGCCAGGCTCCCGCGGCGCGCTGGTATTCGTGATCCATGTTCGAGAGCACCGTGGACACCGCCCCTGGTACCCGACGGGCTGCGGCGCGAGCAGTGATGGCAGCAACAGGATTTCGTTTGTGCGGCATCGCCGAGGATCCTCCCGGCGCGTCCTCGGATACCTCGCCGAGCTCGGTGGCCGACATCGACACGATGTCCCCGGCGATCTTCCCGATCGCCCCGGCGGCCGTGCCCAAAGCGCAGGCCAGATCCGCGATTGCCGTGCGTTCGGTGTGCCAGGGCGCGACCTGCGGAGCCAGTGACAGTTCGGCGGCCAGCGCAGCCGCGATGGCCGGGCCGTGCGGATGCACGGCCGCGAGAGTGCCTGCGGCTCCTCCGTATTGAACCGAACACGCCTGCCGAACGGCCGTCAGGCGGGTGCGCGCACGATACAGTCCCGCCGTCCAGTTCGCGGCGACGAGGCCGAAGGTCGTGGGCAGGGCCTGCTGACCGAGCGTGCGCGCTGCCATGGGTGTGGTGCGATGGTTCAGTGCGAGATCGCGTGCCGCGCGGCACGCGTCGTCGAGCGAGGCTTCGATGGCGGCGAGCGCAGTGCGTGAGATCAGCATGAGTGCCGTGTCCATGATGTCCTGGCTGGTGGCACCGGTATGCACTGCACTCCCGGGAACTGCGGACGGCGACACCGCGGTCCGCAGCAGTGTCACCAGCGCAATGACGGGGTTTCCGCCGGCGGCCGCGTCGGCTCCGAGTCGAGCGATGTCGAGATTCGCCCCGAGTTCCGCGGCGGCGGAAGTGACGATGTCCGCGTGTTCGGCGTCCACCAGGCCGACCGAGGCCGCGGCGCGCGAGAGTGCAGCTTCGACATCGAGCATCGCTGTCACCCAGGCGCGGTCGTCGAGGAGCGGCCCGATGACATCGCTGCCGAACGTCGGGTCGAACAGTGCACCCCGCTCGAATGTCATCGCGCTCCTTCGTGAATCGATTGTCACAGCTCGAAAAACGGGGTCTCGTCGCCGTCCGGGTCGGTGTTCTGCAGGACCAGGTCGAGGTGATAGCCGCCGTCGACCGACGTCGCAACGAGTCTGGCACGCTTGTGCTCCGGCAACGCCGACAACACTGGATCGGCGGCGTTGGCTTCTGCCTCGTCGGGGAAGTACACCCGAGTGACGGCGCGCTCGAGCATGCCGCGCGCGAAGATGCCGACGTCGATGTGCGGAGCCTCGACGGCACCGTTCTCGGCGGGTAGCGGTCCCGGCTTGATCGTCGTGATGGATACCGTCCCGGTCTCGTCGGCGAACCCGCGACCGAATCCGCGAAAGCCTTCGATGCGAGGTGCAACCGCGCCCCGCGGGTCGTCGGGGTGATCGAACCGGCCGTCGGCATCGGCTTGCCAGGTTTCGATCATGGCGTCGGACATGGGGGTTCGAGAGCCGTCGATCACGGTGAACGTCACCGTGACGGCACCGTCGGTGCCCGGCGGCACGACATGTTCGCCGTCGGGCCACAGCAGTCCGATGTGGACGTACGGTCCCACCGTCTGAGACGGGGTCTGCCCGGCAGTGGCGGTGGTGAAGTCGGCTCCGACGACCACCGGGTAGCGGGGCGCGAACACTGGGTCAGTCATCGTGGTCGTCTTCCTCGAAGGGGGTGGCACCCCGGCCGCGCAACACTATGTCGAATCTGAATCCGAGGGCCCAGTTCTCCTGCGTTGCTTGATAATCGAACGCGGCGATCATGCGCGCGCGAGAGTCCTCGGGTGCGGCGTTGTAGATCGGATCCTGGAAGAACATCGGATCGTCCGGAAAGTACATCTGGGTCACCAACCGTTGGGTGAAGGCCCGGCCGAACAACGAGAAGTGGATATGGGCGGGACGCCATGCATTGTGGTGATTGCCCCAGGGGTACGCGCCCGGCTTGATCGTGGTGAATCGGTACCTACCGTGTGAGTCGGTGAGCACTCGGCCGACTCCGTCGAAATGCGGATCGAGTGGTGCAGGCCAGCGGTCACCGGAGTGCCGGTAGCGCCCGCCCGCGTTGGCCTGCCACACCTCGACGAGCGTGTTCGGGATCGCCTTGCCGTCGCTGTCCAGTACGCGGCCGTGCACGATGATGCGCTGACCCTGTGCTTCACCGCCGTTCGCCAGAGTCAGATCGGCATCGGCGGCGGTCACCCGGCCTTCTCCCAGAACCGGTCCGGTGATCTCGGTGAGTCGCTGGGGGAGCAGCGTCAGCGGCTGCGCTGGGTGTCGCAGAGCTGTGGTGCGGTACTCGCTGAAGTCTCGCGGGGCGTTGGTGCCCGCTTGATCCCGGTAGTCGGGCGGGAGATGAAGCATCAAGGTTCCTCACGATCGTGGTGATCTGCGCAATAGCAACCGTACCGGGGTGTTCGCATGGTGGCAAGGTGTTCACATAACGCACATTCTCGGGTAGCGTGGATCGCATGTTGGACAAAGTCGTGGCCAGCGCCACCGCAGCCGTATCGGACATCCCGGACGGATCCTCGCTTGCCGTAGGCGGATTCGGATTGGTCGGAGTGCCGGAAATCCTGATCGACGCAGTACTGGCGCAGGGTGCCACCGACCTCGAGACCATCAGTAACAACTGTGGAACCGACGGATTCGGTTTGGGAGTGTTGTTGGCGCAACACCGTATTCGTAGAACGATCAGTTCCTACGTCGGGTCGAACAAGGAGTTCGCGAGGCAGTACCTGTCCGGCGAACTCGAAGTCGAACTCACGCCCCAGGGCACTCTCGCCGAGCGACTGCGCGCCGGCGGTGCCGGAATTCCTGCGTTCTTCACTCCGGCCGGCGTCGGGACGCAGGTGGCCGACGGTGGACTGCCGCTGCGCTACGACGGCAGCGGCGGTATCGCGCTGGCCAGTCCGCCGAAGGAGACTCGCGAATTCGACGGTCTGACCTATGTGCTCGAGCGCGGCATCGTCGCCGATTACGCACTCGTGCACGCATGGAAGGGGGACCGTCACGGAAACCTGGTGTTCCACGCGAGCGCGCGGAACTTCAATCCACCTGCGGCGGAGTCGGGACGAATCACGATTGCGCAGGTCGAACACCTCGTCGAGCCCGGTGAGATCGGTCCGGACGAGGTGCACACCGCGGGCATCCACGTGCAACGCGTAGTCCATGTCGGACCGGTCCAGGTCGGCATCGAACAGAGGACGGTACGAGCATGAGCGTGAAACTGACCCGCGAACAGATGGCCGCTCGGGTGGCCCGCGAACTCGGCGACGGGCAGTACGTGAACTTGGGCATCGGCATGCCCACGCTCGTGCCCAACTACATCGCCACCGATATCTCGGTGATCCTGCATTCGGAGAACGGCGTGCTCGGCGTCGGCCCGTATCCCACCGAGGACGAGCTCGATCCCGAGGTCATCAACGCAGGCAAGGAAACCATCACGGTTCTTCCCGGTGCCTCCTACTTCGACTCCGCACAGTCGTTCGGAATGATCCGCGGCGGACAGGTCGACGTCGCAGTACTGGGCGCGATGCAGGTCAGTGCCACCGGAGATCTGGCGAATTGGATGATTCCCGGCCACATGGTCAAGGGCATGGGCGGTGCGATGGACCTGGTGCACGGAGCGCGGCGCGTGATCGTGATGATGGAGCACGTCTCTCGCACAGGTGATCCGAAGATCCTCGAACAGTGCACTCTGCCGTTGACCGGAAGAGGATGCGTCCACAGGATCATCTCCGACATGGCCGTGCTCGACGTCACCGAGAACGGCCTTCGGCTGGTCGAGACGGCACCGGGGGTCTCCGTCGACGAGGTCCGAGACGCCACCGCGGCCGAACTACTCGTCGACGCCGTCGCCTGAGATGTGGACCCGGTCGATGCAGGAGTAGAGGTTCATCGATCGTCCTCGGAGAAAGCCGATGACCGTCAGACCTGATTCGGTCGCAAGATCGACCGCAAGAGACGATGGTGCCGAGACCGCCGCGAGAATCGGTATTCCGGCCATCACTGCCTTCTGCGCCAGCTCGAACGAGGCTCGACCACTGACCATCAACACCGTGCCGCGCAACGGGATTCGATCGTTCGTCACGGCCCAACCGACAACCTTGTCGACGGCGTTGTGGCGTCCGACGTCCTCCCGCAGGACCAGCATCTCTCCATCGGCGGTGAACAGCGCGGCGGCGTGCAGACCGCCGGTCGCGTCGAACACCTTCTGCGCAGCGCGCAGCGTGTCCGGTAGCCCGGCGAGTGTCTCCGAGGTGATCACGACCGTGTCGTCCGCAGGGGAGTGTTTGGTGCGCAGGCGAATCGCGTCCAGCGACCCCTTGCCGCACACCCCGCACGACGACGTCGTGTAGAAGTTTCGTTCGACGCCTGTCTCCGGCGGCGCGACGCCCTCGGCCAACGTGAGGTCCAGGACGTTGTATGTGTTCGCGCCCTCGTCGTCGACCCCGTCGCAATAGCGAGCCGAGGCGATGTCGGCCCCCGAGGCGATCACGCCCTCGGTCAGCAGAAAGCCGTGGGCAAGCTCGACATCGTGCCCCGGGGTGCGCATGGTGACGGCCAAAGCCTTGCCATCGGTGCGTAATTCGAGTGGTTCTTCCACCACCAGGGTGTCGGGGCGCTCGACGCGGTGTTCGCCCCGCAGTTTGACCACCGGTCTGCGCGCAGTGATGCGGCCCATCAGTACCGGCTGTCTTCGAAGCGGATCGGGTAGTTCATCCTTCGATTGTGGACCTCGGTGTCATCGGTCCGTCGACTCGGTGGCCATAGCCGCCACCAACGACACCAACCGAGGATGGTCGACGAGGTCCTCCACCAACACTCGCTTGCCGTCCGCGTCGGCCAGAGGAACCTTCCAGTTCTCGTACTGGGTCTCGTCGGTACCCGGTTGATTCTGGATGCGGTGCTCCCCGACAGCGTCGACCAGAGCGACACCGATCAGCAGCGATGGACTGCGCTGGACCAGGCGGTGCAACGCTTCCACCGTCTCGCGCGCATCCGCGTCGGACGCGAGCACACCGCGCTCGCGTGCCAGGTCGAGAACCGCCTCGCGTTTGAGACCGTCCACCTTCTTCTCGGCCTCGATGTCGCGTTCGAGGAGGCCCAGACGTGACCGCAGATCGATGTGTTCGCCTTTCAGATACCCGGCGGTGGGTGGCAGATCGTGCGTCGTCACCGAGGTCAGGCACAGGCTGCGGTACTCCTCGGGTGGAATGGGCCCGGATTCGTCGGCCTCGAACCACAGAATCGACGTTCCGAAAATGCCTCGTTCGGTGAGGTACTCCTGCACCATCGGCTCGAAGACTCCGAGATCCTCCCCGACCACTACCGCGCCCGCGCGTTCGGCCTCGAGCGCCAGAATGCCGATCAGGGCCTCGTGGTCGTACTCGACATACGTTCCGCCACCGGCATTCTCGGCCTCCTGCGGAATCCACCACAGCCGGAACAGACCCAGGATGTGGTCGACGCGGATGCCGCCGGCATGACGAAGAATCGTGCGGAGCATGTCGCGATACGGGATGTACGCCATCTCCCGGAGGCGGTCGGGATCCCACGGTGGCTGATTCCAGTTCTGGCCCTGCTGGTTGAAATTGTCGGGCGGCGCGCCCACTGTCACGCCCGTCGCGAGCACGTCGCCCAGCGCCCAGGCATCTGCTCCACCGCGGGCCACGCCCACGGCGAGATCGTGCATGATGCCGATGTCCATTCCTGCATCGACGGCGGCCCGCTGGGCTTCGGCCAATTGCTCGTCGCAGATCCACTGCAGCCACATGTGGAAATCGATACGCTCGGCCAGCTTTGCGCGTTGCTCTCGAACGAAGTCGGTCCGTGGGTGCGCGGCCCGGTCGGTCCACACCGGATCCTGGGGACCGAACTTCTCCGCCAGCGCGCTCCACACCGCGAAGTCTCGTAGCCCGGTGCCTTCACGCTCGACGAACGCCCGAAAGGCAGATTCGCGGGCCGGGCTGCGCTCGACCTTGTGGACGCGTTCGAGAGCGCGGAGCTTGGCCTTGAAGGTCGAATCCCGGTTCAGCTTCTTGGTGCGGACGTTCGCCTTGTCGAACCGCGCCGCAGCATCCGATATTTTGCCCAACTGTTTGGGTGAGAGCAGCGCCGTCTCACGGATGTTCTGGACCCGAATGTAGAGGGAGTTGAAGAAACGACGCGTGGTCGGTAGGTACGGCGATGCCTCCACCGGGGTGGTGGGCCGGTCGGCGTGCAGCGGATTGACCAGAAGGTAGTCGAATCCGTGTCGGCGGCCGGCGATGTCGGCCATGTCCTCGAGGTCGCCGAGATCACCGATGCCCCAGGATCGTCTCGATCGCACCGAGTAGAGCTGGGTGAGCAGCCCGGTCCGCTGCCGATCCGCCAGTTCTGCGTTGGGTGAGAGCGACTTCGGCGTGACCACGACGACGGTATCGGAGGTTCGGACGGTGTTGTCCTCCCCGATCGTCGTTGCGGTGAGGCTGTGCCATCCCAGCGGGACATCGCCGGGCACCGTGAACGTGGCGCGCCCGATCAGCCGACCGTCGACCTCGCGCGGATCGACCCAGACATCGGACTGGGGTATCCCGATGGGGTCGCCTGCCTCGGACACCATCGATACTTCGACCGGATTGCCGTGTGGCACATGGACCCACACGAGCGCATCGGTGCCCTGGGTGGTCACCACCACCGGAGGAAGCAGTCGACGCCACGGCGCGTCGTCTATATCGGCAAGGGCTCGGTCGACGTCCTCGGACGATTCGGTGGCGTAGCCGCGCGCGGACAGCACTTGCTTCAAGGTGTCGTCACTCACCTCGTGTTCGGTGTCGTCCCATCCGCGATACGAGGTCGAGGTGCCGAGTCGTCGGGCGAGGGTGCGAAGTGCCTGCGAATAGTCCACAGCGTCGATCGTGCCAGTTCGCCGCCCGTGCGTCATCCGAGCCGCCGGGTAGTTCGTCGACTGTTCGTCCGGCGCGGCGTCGAGCGACCCCGATACTCGACCACGAGGATTGAAACGTGCCCGGCTGGGTAGTCTGGCTCGGCAATCGGTAATTTCAAGTGTATTCAAGTGTGCGGCGACGATGGGAAGTGCGGATGGCTGGGGTCAGCAAGATCGAACAACTGGAGCGAGGTTCCGGTGCACCGGTCGAGCTGAGGGTGCGCGCGGAGGCGGATCAGCTTCCGGTGGTGCGCGCTGTCGCGGAGACTCTCGTTGTTCTGAGCGATTTCACCCTCGACGACATCGCCGACGTCAAGCTGGTCGTTGACGAGGTGTGCTCGCAGCTGATCAAGGGCGCGGTGCCGGACTCGGAACTGTCGTGCCTGTTCTCGGTCGGTGACTCCGGGATTCGGATCGTCGTCACGTCCACGTTGGCTGCCACGTCCGTGCCGAAGAAGGACAGCTTCGGCTGGCACGTTCTGCAAACCCTGACCGATTCCATCGAACTGCGCGAAGACGGCGCAGACGACAGCGATGCGGTCCGCACGGTTGCCATCGACGTGGTCAAGCGGAGGAGCACGATCTAGTGCCGGTGCACGAACGAAGCACGCGGCGCGAGTCCGACGACTACAGCGACGTGGTCGCGCTTATTCAACAGATGCAGGCGCTCGACGAGAATTCACCGCAGCGTCGGGTCCTCCGCGACCGCATCATCACCCGTTGCCTCCCTCTCGCCGAGCACATCGCGCGCCGCTTCGGCGGTCGTGGCGAAGCCCACGAGGACCTACTGCAGGTCTCCCGTCTCGGCTTGGTGAACGCAGTCGACAGGTTCGACATCGAGCGTGGATCGGACTTCGTCTCGTTCGCGGTGCCCACGATCATGGGCGAAGCTCGCCGCTACTTCCGCGACGCAGGGTGGTCGGTTCGGGTGCCGCGACGCATGAAGGAACTGAACTCGATGATCTCCCAGGCGGTGGGATCGTTGTCACAGAAGTTGGGTCGCGCTCCCACAGCCAGCGAGATCGCCGCCGAACTCGGGATCGACGTCAAGGAAGCGTCTCAGGCACTGCTCGCGCGGAGCGCGTATCAGACCGTGTCCGTCGATTCGGTGGTCAGCGAGGATCGGCTCCCGTTGATGGACACCCTGGGGGCCGACGATCCCGAACTCGAGAAGATGGAAAGCTATCTCGCCGTGCGTCCTGCGCTGGAGAAGCTGCCCGAGAGGGAGCGGCGCATCGTGGTGCTTCGATTCTTCGGGTCGATGACTCAGACGCAGATCGCGGAGAAGGTGGGCATCTCTCAGATGCATGTGTCGCGAATCCTGGCCCGCACGCTCACTCAGCTCCGAGAGGATCTCGGCGAGGATTGACGGCGGGAGTGGAGCCTGCGGAATGACCAGATTGGATGGCCACTGTCGCTAGGCTCGGTGTATGAGCATCTACGACGACCTCGACGAGTACATCGGAGCCCGACGGGTGACGGATCTGGCCGTCGCCCCGGATTTCTCACGTGCGGTCATTGCTGTTGCTGCGCTCGATGATTCGCGGACCGAGTATCGAACGTCGTTGTGGGAGATCGACGTCGACGGCAGGTCACCCGCGCGGCGGATCACTCACGGGGAGCGGGGCGAGACTGCGCCGGTGTTCACCGGTGGCGGCGATCTGCTGTTCTTGCGCAAGACGAGCGAGGACGATCCGGCCCGGCTGTGGATTCTGCCCGCAGCGGGCGGCGAGGCGAGAGTGCTCGAGACTCGATCCGCAGGTCTGACCGGGATCCGGGCTGCCGGCTCGGGGGCCGGCTTCGTCGGAGTCTCATCGGTATTCGGCTCGTCGAGTACCGACGAGGACGACGACGCTCTGCGCACCGCGCGAAAGGCCAACAAGGTGAATGCGATTCTGCACACCGGTGTGCCGGTGCGGTATTGGGATCACGATCTGGGACCGGCGACGCCGCACCTGTTCGCGGGATCGACGGACGGTTCGACCGCACTGCACGACGTCACCACGGATGCCCGCACTGGATTGCAGGAAGCGTCGTTCGATATCAGCGCCGACGGCTCGTTCGTCGTGTCGACCTGGGTGGTTCCCGGTCCGCTGGGGACCGTGCGCACCGTGCTGGTGCGCGTCGAGCTCTCGACCGGGGAGCGCACCACCATTGTCGACGACGCCGATGCGGATCTGGGCAGCCCGGCGATTTCGCCCGACGGCGAGTCCGTGGTGTTTGTGCGCGGGTCGATTTCCACCCCCGAGAACGCACCTCGAATGACGCTGCAGCGGTACGACTTCGAGGAATCGTCGGTCTCCGACCTCGCGACCGGTTGGGATCGGTGGCCGATCGATCCGGTGTGGCTGCCGGACGGTTCGGGAGTGCTCGTGACCGCGGACGACGACGGCCGGTCGCCGATCTTCGTCGTCCGGGACGGCGCGCAACCGCATCGGCTCACGCAGACCGACCACGCGTTCACCCACGTGCACGTCTCCTCGGACGGCTCCCGGGTGTTGGCGCTTGCCGCGTCGTATTCGGCTGCGCCACATCCGGTGTCGATCGATACGTCCGACGGCACGGTCACTCCGCTCGACACCGGCGTCGACCACGGACCTCTACCCGGAATCCTCACCGAGGTCGATACCGTCGTCTCCGACGGTGCTCGGGTGCGCGGCTGGTTGGCCTTGCCGCACGGCACGTCCGACAGCTCACCCGCTCCGTTGCTGCTGTGGGTACACGGCGGCCCGCTGAGTTCATGGAACACGTGGTCCTGGCGCTGGAACCCGTGGCTGATGGTTGCCCGTGGATATGCGGTGTTGCTGCCGGATCCGGCCCTGTCCACCGGCTACGGACAGGACTTCGTGCAGCGAGGGTGGGGCGCGTGGGGCAAGGCCCCGTTCACCGACCTGATGGCGTTGACCGACGTTGCCGCCGCGCGGCCCGATATCGACGATTCCCGCACCGCTGCCATGGGCGGATCCTTCGGGGGATACATGGCCAACTGGATCGCCGGCCACACCGACCGCTTCGATGCCGTGGTCACCCACGCGAGTCTGTGGGCGCTCGATCAGTTCGGACCCACGACGGACGCACCGTGGTACTGGGCGCGCGAGATGTCGCCCGAGATGGCCGTGGAGAATTCGCCGCACCTGTTCGTGGCAGATATCGCGACTCCGATGCTGGTCATTCACGGTGACAAGGACTACCGCGTGCCGATCGGCGAGGGTCTACGGCTGTGGTACGAGTTGCTCAGCGAGTCGGGTCTGCCTGCCGACGACGAGGGCAACACCGACCATCGGTTTCTCTACTTCCCGGCCGAGAATCACTGGATCCTCAGCCCTCAGCACGCGAAGGTCTGGTACGAGGTGGTGCTGGCATTCCTGGCGCAGCACGTACTGGGTGAGAGCGCGTCGATGCCGCGAATCCTCGGCCACTAGAATCGCCCGGTGACCAGTTCCGTGCCAGAGACCCCCGACAATCCAGCAGACCGCTTGCCCAAGAACTGGGACCCGAGCGAGGTAGAGGCCGAGCTGTACCGATCCTGGGTGGACGCCGGGTACTTCGAGGCCGATGCCGCCAGCGGGAAGCCGCCGTACTCCATCGTGCTGCCCCCGCCCAACGTCACCGGCAGCCTGCACATGGGGCACGCGCTCGACCACACGCTGATGGATGCGTTGAGCCGTCGCAAGCGGATGCTCGGATACGAAGTGCTGTGGTTGCCGGGCATGGATCACGCGGGCATCGCCACCCAATCGGTCGTGGAGAAGCAACTCGCCGCGGACGGCAAGACCAAGGAAGAGTTCGGGCGCGAACTGTTCATCGACAAGGTCTGGGACTGGAAGCGGGAATCCGGCGGAACCATCGGCGGGCAGATGCGACGCATCGGCGACGGTGTCGACTGGAGCCGAGAGCGTTTCACGATGGACGACGGTCTGTCCGAGGCCGTGCAGACCATGTTCAAGCGAATGTTCGACGACGGCCTGATCTACCGCGCGGAGCGACTGGTCAACTGGTCTCCGGTTCTGCAGACCGCCATTTCCGACATCGAGGTGAAATTCGAGGACGTCGCGGGCGAACTCGTGTCGCTTCGGTACGGCTCCCTCGACGATTCCGAGCCGCACGTGATCGTCGCGACCACGCGTGTGGAGACGATGCTCGGCGATACCGCCGTCGCGGTGCACCCCGACGACGAGCGGTACAAGGCTCTGGTGGGAACGACGCTGGAGCATCCGTTCACCGGTCGGCAGATTCCGATCATCGCGGACGACTACGTCGACCCCGAATTCGGCACGGGTGCGGTGAAGATCACGCCTGCGCACGACCCCAACGACTTCGAGATGGGTGTGCGGCATTCGCTCCCGATGCCGTCGATCATGGACAAGGCCGGCCGAATCACCGACACCGGAACGCAATTCGACGGTATGGACCGCTTCGAGGCGCGCGTCAAGGTTCGTGAAGCTCTGGCCGAACAGGGTCGCGTGGTGGCCGAGAAGCGTCCCTACCTGCACAGCGTCGGACACTCCGAGCGCAGTGGCGAGCCCATCGAGCCGCGTCTGTCGCTGCAGTGGTGGGTCAAGGTCGACGGCCTGGCGCAGGCCGCCGGTGACGCCGTGCGCAACGGCGATACCATCATTCACCCCAAGAGTCAGGAACCACGCTGGTTCGCCTGGGTCGACAACATGCACGATTGGTGTATCTCGCGTCAGCTGTGGTGGGGCCACCGGATTCCGATCTGGTACGGCCCGGACGGCGAGACGGTCTGCCTCGGACCGGGGGAGACCCCACCGGAGGGTTGGGAGCAGGACCCCGACGTTCTCGACACCTGGTTCTCGTCCGGCTTGTGGCCGTTCTCGACGATGGGGTGGCCCGATGCCACCGCCGACCTCGAGAAGTTCTATCCCACCGCAGTTCTCGTGACCGGCTACGACATCCTGTTCTTCTGGGTCGCCCGAATGATGATGTTCGGCACGTACGTCGGAGCCGACGACGCGATCACCGCCGGTAAGCAGGGCCCGCAGGTGCCGTTCCGAGATGTGTTCCTGCACGGGTTGATTCGCGACCAGCACGGTAAGAAGATGTCCAAGTCGCGGGGCAACGGAATCGATCCGCTCGATTGGGTCGACAGGTTCGGCGCGGACGCCCTGCGCTTCACGCTTGCTCGTGGGGCCAACCCCGGTGCCGACATGTCGGTCGGCGAGGACCACGCCCAGTCCTCACGCAACTTCGCCAACAAGTTGTTCAACGCCACCAAATTCGCCTTGATGAACGGTGCGGCACCAGCCGACCTGCCGGCGCGTTCCGAGCTCACCGATGCCGATCGGTGGATCCTGGATCGACTGGAACAGGTTCGCGGCGAGGTCGATTCGGCCTTCGATCGGTACGAGTTCAGCAAGGCGTGCGAGGCGCTCTACCACTTCGCCTGGGACGAGGTGTGCGACTGGTACCTCGAGATCGCAAAGGTGCAGTTCGCCGACGAGTTCATCGCGCTCGCCACCCGCGGAGTGCTCGGCAACGTCCTCGACGCTCTGCTGCGATTGCTGCATCCGGTCATTCCCTTCGTCACCGAAACGCTGTGGAAGGTCCTGACGGGCGGCGAGTCCCTGGTGGTCGCCGCGTGGCCTTCCGCCACCTCCGTGCCCCTGGATGTCGTTGCTGCGCAACGGATCGACGACATGCAGAGGCTGATCACCGAAGTGCGACGATTCCGCAGCGATCAGGGACTCAAGCCCTCGCAGAAGGTCGCGGCCAGGATCGTCGGAGTGTCCGAAGCAGATCTGGACGGACAGATCTCGGCGGTGACCTCGCTGGCTCGGCTCACCGAACCCGGTGACGATTTCTCCGCCATCGCCTCGGTCGAGGTGCGCCTGAGCAAGGCGACCGTCGTCGTGGAGCTCGATACCTCCGGCACTGTCGACCTCGTCGCCGAGCGTGCCCGGCTGGTGAAGGATCTCGCGGCAGCCGAGAAGGAACTGGCGCAGACCACTGCCAAGCTCGGCAACGAGGCCTTCCTGGCGAAGGCTCCGGATGCGGTGGTGGACAAGATCAGAACGCGACAGTCGATCGCACAGGAAGAAATTGCTCGGATCGCCGCGCGCATCGAATCGATGGGGAACTAAGTGACCGAACCCGATGCAGATGGCGCACTGCCGACGCCGCCGCCGAGTCCGGTGGACCTCGCCGAACTGGCGTTGGTGGAAGCCGAGCTCGACAAGCGCTGGGGTGAAACGAAGATCGAGCCGTCGACGGCTCGAATATCTGCCCTGATGGACCTGTTGGGTTCGCCGCAGAAGGCGTACCCGTCGATTCACGTGGCCGGCACCAACGGCAAGACCTCGGTCACGCGCATGATCGATGCTCTGCTCACGGCGTTCCACCGTCGCACCGGCCGAACCACCAGCCCGCACTTGCAGATGGCGACCGAGCGGATCAGCATCGACGGTCGGCCGGTGTCGCCGCGTCTCTACGTCGACACCTACAACGAGATCGCACCCTTCGTCGAGATGATCGACGCGCAGTCCGAGGCAGCGGGCGGGCCCCGAATGAGCAAGTTCGAGGTGGTCACGGCCATGGCGTTCGCCGCGTTCGCCGAGGCTCCGGTAGAGGTAGCCGTCATCGAGGTCGGGCTCGGCGGTCGCTGGGACGCCACCAATGTCGTCGACGGTGACATCGCCGTCGTCACTCCGATCGGGCTCGATCACGTCGATTTCCTCGGCGACGATCTTGCGACGATCGCGGGGGAGAAGGCGGGGATCATCAAGAAGGCACCGGAATCGCTGGTGCCACGCGACACCGTCGCAATCCTGGCTCAGCAGAAGCCCGAGGTGATGGAAGTTCTGCTGCGGGCCGCGGTGAAAGCCGACGCTGCGGTGGCGCGAGCAGGATCGGAATTCACCGTGCTCGGCAGGCAGATCGCAGTGGGCGGTCAACAAGTGGAGTTGCAGGGGCTCGGCGGGGTCTACACCGATATTTTTCTTCCGTTGCACGGCGAACATCAGGCGCACAATGCGTCGCTCGCGTTGGCGGCGGTCGAAGCATTCTTCGGTGCCGGCCCGGATCGTCAACTCGATCAGGACACCGTTCGCGCTGCTTTCGCGACGATCGTCAATCCCGGGCGACTCGAGCGGGTCCGCAATGCCCCCACTGTCTTCCTCGATGCTGCACACAACCCCCACGGAGCCGCGGCCCTCGCTGCCGCCCTCCAGGACGAGTTCGACTTCCGCAAACTGGTCGGGGTCGTCAGCGTCATGGCCGACAAGGACGTCGGAGCCATCCTCGACGAACTCGAGCCGGTCTTCGACGAGATCGTCGTCACCCACAACGGGTCGGCACGAGCGATGGATGTGGACGCTCTGGCCGACATTGCGGTGGCCAAGTTCGGCGACGAACGCGTCGTGGTGGCGTCGACCTTGCCCGATGCCCTCGAGACGGCCATCGGTCTGGCCGAGGAAGTGGCCGAGCCCGGTGAAGCTGTGTCCGGTGCCGGAGTTGTCGTCACCGGATCCGTGGTGACCGTCGGCGCTGCTCGCACTCTGTTCGGAAAGGACCCCGCGTGAGCGAGCCAGAGTTCGGACCACCCACGAACGACCCGTGGAAGGGCTTCCGCGGTGTGGTGGCGGGAACCCTCGTCCTCGAAGCCATCGTGACACTGCTGGCATTGCCGGTGGTGGCAACCCTCGGGGGTGGTGCAACGTGGTTCTCGACCACGTACATCGTGGCGCTGGCCGTGGTGATGATTCTCGCTGCCGGCAAGCAGGGCGAGCCGTGGGCGATGAAGCTGAATCTGATTCTGCAAGTGTTCGTGCTGGCCGGGGCGGTGTTTCACCTCTCGATCGGTGCCGTCGGCCTGATCTTCATCGCGGTCTGGCTGTATCTGCTGTACCTGCGCCGGGACATCACCGAACGGATTCGACGCGGAATGTTGCCGGGACAGCGCGACTGACAGGGAAACCCGTCCGTCTATCGGAGATGCGCCGCGCGCGTACGGGCCGGGGTCCATTACTGTCGACGACGTGACCGACCGCACCCTTGTATTGATCAAGCCCGACGGAGTTGCCCGGCGTTACGTAGGAGAGATCCTCGGCCGCGTGGAGAAGAAGGGTCTGAGCATCGTCGCCCTCGAGCTCAAGACCGTCTCCCGCGAATTGGCCTCGGCTCACTATGCGGAGCACGAGAGCAAGCCGTTCTTCCCCGAACTTCTCGAGTTCATCACCTCCGGACCGGTCGTGGCCGCCGTTCTCGAAGGCCCCCGCGCCATCGCCGCGTTTCGGCAGATCGCAGGCGGCACCGATCCTGTGGCCAAGGCCGTACCCGGGACCATCCGAGGCGACCTCGCGCTCGACGGGCAGCAGAACCTGGTGCACGGGTCGGATTCCGTGGAATCGGCGGAACGCGAGATCGCGCTCTGGTTCCCCGGCCTGGCCTGACCGTTCATTTCTGCTGACAACAACGCATCCGCGCAGCCACGCCGCATCCGCTCGGTACCCGATCGGTGCGGCGTGGCGAGTACGCATCATCGCGTGTGGGATACTCGACAACAGATCGACTCCACAGCACACGTACGTACAGGTTTCATGCTCCACCGAAGTCAAGGCTTCACCAAGTTCGCTAGACCGGTGTCGTGGATTCGATCGGATGACTGCCGTCTATCCGCTGCCCGTCATCGCAGATGCTCGAACGAGAGACAGGCTCGTTCGCGTTCTTGCTTGATGATCAGGCGCTCGGATCGCCGGACCACCACCATCCAGCCAGGCACTGCACGCGCTGTCGTCGACCACCGAGAACTCCGACGTGGTCTCCGACTCGAGTGCGGAGCGAGACAGAACAGCTGACGTCCAACCCGACGTGAGTACACAAGGATTGCCCTCGCGTGGCCGCGTCACACCCGAATTCGGATGAACGCGCCCGGGGGCCCGAGGAGACTACGTGGCCGATCAAAGCCCGCCCGAAGATGTACAGAACGAGAACGTGGGAGGTCCGGAACGCGTCGATGCGGCGTCGCCTGTGGAAACAGGTCCCGTATCCCAGGCGCAACCCGACACCATCGAGCTGCCGACCAGGCTGCGCGTGCACGCACTGGCCAAGATCCTGGGCGTCACCAGCAAGCAATTGCTCGTCACCCTCGCCGAGCTCGGCATCGAAGCGCGCAGCGCCCAGTCGAGCTTGAGCCGCGATGTCGCCGAGTCCGTCCGTGACTCGGTGAACGCACCCACTGCATCTGCAGTCGAGTCGACACCCGCCGAGCAGCCCGAGTCGAGCGCTCCACCCGAACTGCCCTCCGCCGATGTGCCATCGGCGCAGACCTCGTGGTCCGAGCCGCAGCTGTTCACCAGCGCACCCACAGCCGAACCCGAGGCCGCCCAGCCCGCGGTAACGGCGGACCAGCCCACGGCAACCACGTTCGCCACTCCGCTGTTCCTGCAGCCCGCCGCCGTCGATGCTGCAGCACCGGAGTCCGCGGAATCGCCGGCGGAGCCCCCGGCACGCCGTCGACGTAGTCGCAAGGCGGCTCCGAAGGACGACGCTGCGACCGCCGACACGGAGTCCACGACGGACGGTACCGAGGCCACCTCCGAGGTCTCGGCCGCAACCGAGGCCACCGTCACGTCCGGTGCCGCAGGCACGGCCGAGAACACCACATCTCGGACCGACGAGGCAGACGATTCGTCTGCGTCCGACAGCTCGACCGATGACGACGACGATCAGTCCCAGCCCCGCCGCCGCCGGCGTGGGCGTCGCGGGCGGGGCCGTGGTCGCGGAGAACAGTCCTCGGACGAGAATTCGAACGACGAGAATTCGGACGACGATTCCGCCGAGGACACCGACAACACGGATTCCACCGACGCGGACTCGTCCGCGAGCGGCGACGGCGAGGCGTCGAGCAGCACCGATGCCGACTCCGACGAGTCCACCGCCGGTGACGACCAGCAGTCGGGATCCGGTAGACGTTCACGTCGATCGCGCACCCGGAACCGATCCTCGGAGCGACAGACCTCCGACTCGAACGACACCTCGAACGATGACCGCCCCGCGGACGGTTCGGCCGAGGACGACGAATCGGATGCCGACTCGGAGAACAATGTCGACGATTCCGACAACGGAGGATCGGAAGGCGACGGATCCAGTCGGCGTAGGCGTCGTCGTCGCCGTCGCAAGACCGGTGCCGAGATAGCCGCCGAGGCCGCATCGTCCGAGGACGATCCGCCCAACACCGTCGTGCACGAGCGGGAGCCGCGGAACAAGAGCCGCGCCCCCCGAGACGAGGTGCAGGGCATCTCCGGCTCGACGCGCCTCGAGGCCAAGCGTCAGCGTCGTCGCGACGGCCGCGACGCCGGTCGCCGTCGACCGCCGATCCTGACCGAGTCCGAGTTCCTGGCGCGACGCGAGTCAGTGGACCGGGTCATGGTCGTGCGAGAGAAGGCCACTCCCGAACACCCGTTGACCACACAGGTCGCCGTGCTGGAAGACGGCATACTCGTCGAGCACTTCGTTACCAGCAGCGCCACGGCGTCCATGGTCGGCAATGTCTATCTCGGGCGGGTACAGAACGTCCTGCCCAGCATGGAAGCTGCCTTCATCGATATCGGCCGTGGCCGCAACGGCGTGCTGTACGCCGGTGAGGTCAACTGGGACGCGGCGGGCCTCGGTGGAAGCGCTCGCAAGATCGAGCAGGCGCTGAAGCCGGGCGATCAGGTTCTCGTCCAGGTGAGCAAGGACCCGGTGGGGCACAAGGGTGCTCGCCTGACGACTCAGCTCTCGCTCGCAGGACGTTTTCTCGTCTACGTCCCCGGTGGTAGCTCGACCGGGATCAGCCGAAAGCTGCCCGATACCGAGCGCAAGCGTCTGAAGGACATTCTTCGAGACATCGTGCCTCCCGAGGCCGGAGTGATCATCCGAACCGCAGCCGAGGGCGTCAGCGAGGAAGAACTCGCGCGCGACGTGACTCGACTGCAGGCGCAGTGGGCCAGCATCGAGGAACGCTCGGCCAATGCCGAGACCGGCAAGGGTGTGCAACCACAGACGCTCTACGAAGAGCCGGACATGCTCGTCAAGGTCATTCGCGACCTGTTCAACGAGGACTTCTCCAAGCTCGTCATCGAGGGTGACAAGGCGTGGACGACCACGTCCAACTACGTCGAGACCGTGGCACCGGACATGATGGACCGGCTGCAGCGCTACGAGGCCGACGGCGGTTCGGCGGACGTCTTCGCCGCGCATCGGATCGACGAGCAATTGACCAAAGCACTCGATCGCAAGGTCTGGCTGCCCTCCGGCGGCACCCTGGTGATCGATCGCACCGAGGCGATGACCGTTGTCGACGTCAACACCGGCAAGTTCACCGGTTCGGGCGGCAACCTCGAGGAGACGGTCACCCGCAACAACATCGAGGCCGCCGAAGAAGTCGTTCGACAGATGCGCCTGCGCGACATCGGCGGCATGATCGTGGTCGACTTCATCGACATGGTTCTCGAGTCCAATCGAGACCTGGTGCTGCGGCGACTCACCGAAGCACTGGGGCGCGACCGCACCCGCCACCAGGTGTCCGAGGTGACCTCGCTCGGACTGGTGCAGATGACTCGAAAGAAGCTCGGCACCGGGCTCGTCGAGGCTTTCTCCACCACGTGCGAGCACTGCCAGGGCCGCGGCATCATCGTGCATCCTTTCCCCATCGACGCCAAGCCGGAGAACGACAACGGCCGCTCGAACTCGTCGCGCTCGGGGTCGAACAACTCGGGGTCGAACAACTCGGAGTCGAGCAACTCGGGCACGAGCAACCGGCGTCGGCGAGGCAAGGACAGCAAGGGCGACGGGAACGACAACAACGAGCGCGCTGCTTCGGGCACCCAGTCAGGTGCCGCGGACGGTTCCGAACATCCGGTCGTCGACCCGTCGATCAAGCGGGCGCACCCGGTGGCGTTGGCGATGGCTGCGCACCACGACGACGTGGTTGCCGACGTCAGTCCCGCCGAAGTCGAGACATCACCGGCGAGTGAGACTTCGGACGGCAGCGCCGACGTGACGGTCGTCTCTGCCGATGACGTCGATGTTGCTGCCCAGACGGTTGCCGATGCGGAATCGAATGGCGCTCGCACTACGGAGACCGACGAGTCGGAGGCCGATCAGCGTGCCGCCGAGCCGTCGGTCGAGGTCGACGCACCGGCACCGAAGGCCCGGCGCGGACGCCGGGTTGCGCGGAAGGCCGCTGCTCCGACCAGTGCTGCACCGGACGCCGGTGTGGTTCTGGTGGTACCTGTTTCGGGTGACACCGCTGCTGCCGACACGGCCGAGGCCACCGAAGCAGAATTGTCGGAACCATTGACCTCGGCGGCCGAGCAGTCCCTCGAACCGGTGGAGGTGCCGACGGCACGTCCACGCAGGCGACGGGCAGCAGCACGCCCGGCAGGCCCGCCGGTGGACGTGGATGTATAGCCGTCGAGGCGGTTTGACCCTGGCCGTCTCTCTGCCGTAACCTTGATAAGTCGCTCCCGGTGACACTGTCTTGCTGTGCCTAGCGGTCCCGCAAGTGGAAGCAGTTCTCGAGTGATTCGGATGCAGTTCGATCCGGATCGGCCGAATGGGAGCAAGCAAACACGTTCAACCAGACCAGTCGTGTTGCCATGTGCAATGCGAGCAAGTTCGAAGAAGCAAGGGGTAGCCCTCCGATGGCAACGTACGCGATCGTCAAGACCGGCGGAAAGCAGTACAAGGTCGCTGTTGGTGACCTCGTCAAGGTCGAGAAGATCGAGGGAGCGCCCGGCACTGCTGTCTCGCTTGCTCCGGTCCTCGTCGTAGACGGATCCGACCTGACGACAGATGCAGACAAGCTGGCGAAGATCTCGGTCGCCGGCGAGATCGTCGAGCACACCAAGGGCCCGAAGATCCGCATCCACAAGTTCAAGAACAAGACCGGATACCACAAGCGTCAGGGACACAGGCAGAAGCTCACTGTCCTCAAGGTCACCGGCATCAAGTAACCAGGTCTCACCGGACCCGAGTTCTTTCCAGCTGATTCACCCCGAGGAGGGTATGCAACATGGCACATAAGAAGGGTGCATCAAGCTCCCGTAACGGCCGCGATTCGAACGCACAGCGCCTCGGCGTCAAGCGCTTCGGCGGCCAGACCGTCGGCGCAGGCGAGATCCTGGTTCGTCAGCGCGGCACGCACTTCCACCCCGGCGTCAACGTCGGTCGTGGCGGCGACGACACCTTGTTCGCACTGGCCGCAGGCGCAGTCGAATTCGGTGCCAAGCGCGGACGCAAGACCGTGAACATCGTTCCGGTCACTGTAGAGGCCTAGTCTTCTGCAGCTCGCGCTCACGATGACCGGCACGGCAGGCAACTGCTCGGACCGGACGTCCACCGCGTACGTTCACAGCTCCCGATAGGGGCGGACCAGGGTCACGAGACCGGTCCGCCCCTATCGCTTTTTTCACACCGTTTTTCTTCCAGAAAGGATCGAAGACAGCTATGTCACGATTCATCGACCGCGTGGTGCTGCACGTCAGCGCCGGCAAAGGTGGCAACGGCTGCTCTTCGGTTCACCGCGAGAAGTTCAAGCCTCTCGGCGGCCCGGACGGCGGCAACGGCGGTCAGGGTGGCGGAGTCATCTTCGTCGTCGACAGCAACGTCCACACCTTGCTCGACTTCCACTTCTCCAGTCATGCGAAGGCCGGCAACGGAACACAGGGCATGGGCGGAAACCGTGAAGGGGCCAACGGAGAGGACCTGATTCTCAAGGTCCCCGACGGCACCGTCGTGCTCGACAAGAAGGGCAACGTCCTCGCCGACATGATCGGTGAGGGAACGCGTTTCGACGCCGCTCCCGGCGGGCGCGGCGGGCTCGGCAACGCAGCACTGGCGTCCAAGGCTCGTCGAGCGCCCGGTTTCGCTCTGCTCGGCGAAGAGGGCATCGAACGCGAACTCGTCCTCGAGCTGAAGTCCGTCGCCGACGTCGGTCTCGTCGGATTCCCGTCGGCCGGTAAGTCGTCACTGGTCTCGGTTCTGTCCGCAGCGAAGCCCAAGATCGCCGACTACCCGTTCACCACACTGGTGCCGAACCTCGGTGTGGTCTCGAGCGGCGATACCACCTTCACCGTCGCCGACGTCCCCGGGCTGATCCCCGGTGCGAGTCAGGGCCGCGGTCTCGGACTGGACTTCCTGCGACACCTCGAGCGATGCGCCGTACTCGCACACGTAGTCGACTGCGCAACACTGGATCCCGGCCGCGATCCGATCTCCGACGTCGATGCGCTCGAGGCTGAATTGGCTGCATACAAGCCGGCTCTGTCCGGAGATGCCAGTCTCGGTGACCTTGCCGATCGCCCTCGCATCGTCGTGCTGAACAAGGCGGACATTCCCGAGGGTGCCGAGCTCGCCGAGATGGTGACCGCCGAGTTCGAGTCTCGCGGCTGGCCGGTGTTCACCATCTCCGCAGTGACGCGCGCCGGCCTCAAGCCTTTGACCTTCGCCTTGGCGAAGCTCGTCGAGGATTACCGCACGGCCCACCCTGCCCCCGAGCCGAGGCGTCAGGTGCTTCGTCCGGTCGCTCGAAACGACGACAGCTTCAAGGTCGTCAAGGATCCCGACATTCCGGACGGCTTCATCGTTCGGGGTACGCGCCCGGAGCGGTGGGTGCGTCAGACGCAGTTCACCAACGACGAGGCTGTCGGCTACCTCGCGGACCGGCTCGCACGGTTGGGCGTCGAGGATGCTTTGATCAAGGCCGGTGCTCAACCGGGTGCCTCGGTCACCATCGGCGACGTCTCGTTCGACTGGGAGCCGCAAACTCCGGCCGGTGTCGAGATCACCATGACCGGCCGTGGTACCGATGCTCGCCTCGATCAGGTCGAGCGCATCGGTGCTTCAGAACGTAAGCATGCTCGCCAGGTACGTCGCGGGCTCGATACCGAACAGGAGTAGACGTGGTGTCGGTGCGTGAATCCGATTCTGCCGTAACGGCTCTCACCGATACCCGTCGCACGATTGCCGCCGCCAAGCGCATCGTGGTCAAGATCGGTTCCTCGGCGCTGACGAGTCTCGACACCGGTCTGGATCTGGGCAGACTCGATCTGCTTGCCGACGCCATCGAGGCGAGGATGCGTAGCGGGAGCGACGTGGTGGTCGTCTCGTCCGGCGCGATCGGTGCCGGTATGGCACCGCTGGGCCTCACCAGACGCCCGCGCGATCTCGCAACCAAGCAGGCGGCAGCGAGCGTCGGGCAGCTTGCGCTCGTTCACGCATGGAGTTCGTCGTTCCATCGGTACGGCCGCACGGTAGGGCAGGTGTTGCTCACTGCCGAGGACATCGCGCGTCGAACCAATCACCGAAATGCGCAGCGCACGCTGGATCGGCTGCGTTCGCTCGGCGCTGTCGCGATCGTCAACGAGAACGACACCGTCGCGACCGCAGAGATCCGCTTCGGTGACAACGACCGACTCGCTGCTCTCGTGGCACATCTCGTCGGCGCGGACGCACTGTTCCTGCTCTCGGACGTGGACGGGTTGTACGACGGCGATCCGCGAAAGGGTTCGGCCACTCTGATCCCGGAGGTGACGAGCCCGGAGGATCTCGACGGAGTGGTCGCCGGGTCCGGGGGAGCGCTCGGTACCGGCGGCATGGCGTCCAAGCTCTCTGCGGCCCGCCTGGCGGCCGATGCAGGTGTGCCGGTGCTGTTGGCCGCGGCGTCCGATGCCGCCCATGCGTTGACGACGTCCGAGGTGGGCACCGCCTTCGCCGCTCGGCCGACGCGGTTGTCCGCTCGAAAGTTCTGGGTTCGTCACGCCGCCGATGCTGCAGGCGAACTGCATCTGGATGCGGGTGCGGTGCGCGCGGTGGTGGAGCGGAGACGGTCTTTGTTGTCCGCCGGCGTCACCTCGGTGACAGGAGCTTTTCACGGTGGAGATGTGGTCTCGCTCGTGGACCCGGACGGCACGCTGGTGGCTCGCGGGGTCGTCGCGTACGACTCGGGGGAGTTGGCCGGAATGCTCGGCCGGTCGACGGGTGAGTTGGCCGCGGAGCTGCAGCGGCCGGTGGTTCACGCCGACGATCTGGTCCCCGCCTGACCGAGTGTGTCGGCCAGCGCCGTCGCGGTCTCCGAGCATCCCGCATGCACTGTCAGAGTGGCGAATTCATCGCCCCGAGTGGTGCCGCGGTTGACGATCACGATCGGCTTCCTGGTCTTGGACGCATGCCTGACGAAACGTAAGCCGGACATGACGGTCAATGAGGAACCGAGCACCAGCAGAGCGTCGCTTCGATCCACGAGATCGTATGCCTGCGCGACGCGCGGTTTGGGTACGCTTTCTCCGAAGTAGACGATATCGGGTTTGAGTATGCCGGAACATGTTTCGCAATCGACCATCCGGAAATGAGCGGTCGAGGAAATGATCGCGTCGGCGTCCGGAGCGATCTCGACGCCCTCCGCGGGTGCTACGGATTCGAGAAAGCCGGGGTTGGCGCGATCGAGCCGCCGGGCCAGCTCGAATCGTGAGATCAGACGCTCGCAGCTCAGGCAGCGAACCCGGGCGTAGACACCGTGCAGGTCGATGACGTGTCGACTACCCGCCTTGGTATGGAGCATGTCGACGTTCTGGGTGATGATTCCGGTGACCACCCCTGCACGTTCGAGCCGGGCCAGCGCTCGGTGTCCGTCGTTGGGCACTGCAGCGTCCATGTGCCGCCATCCGACGTGATTGCGCGCCCAGTAGTGGCGACGAAACTCGGCGTCGCCGATGAACTGCTGGAACGTCATCGGATTACGAGGCGGCGACTGCGGGCCGCGGTAGTCGGGAATACCCGAGTCGGTGGACATGCCTGCACCGCTGACGACGGTGATGGTCCGGCCGTCCAGCAGCGAGGCGAGTTGCCCGTACGCGGACGCGGACGCGGTGGGTGCATTCACTTCGTCCAGGGTAGCGACCGATCGAAACAGGGGCTACCGACGAGAACGGCCCGCACGCAAGCGTGCGGGCCGTTGGACGGGACGGTGTTACGCAGGTACCTCGACGAGGGGGTACACGCCGTTCTCGTCGTGAGTCTCGTTGCCGACGACGGGAGGATTGAACACGCACAGCATTCGCATCTGCGTACGCGGCTCGACGGTGTGGCGCTCGTGTCCGTCGAGCAGGTACATCGATCCGGCACCGAGCTCGTAGGTCTCCCCGGTCTCGCGGTCGGTGAGCGTGCCTTCGCCTTCGATGAGCCAGACGGCCTCGACGTGGTTGGCGTAGTGGAAGTTGTTCACCGTGCCTGCTTGGATCGTGGTCTCGTGGAACGAGAAGCCGACCTTGTCGCCGCCGAGAATGATCCTCTTGCTGCGCCAGTTACCGTCTTCGCTCGAGATGTCACGGTCGGTTCCGGTGATCTCCTGCGTGGTACGAACGATCATGTGATGTCCTCCTTCGATATCGGTGCCGAGGGGTCTAGGAAAGTACCTTCGCCACTGCACTTTCGATGATGTCCAGGCCGCGGTCGAGCTCCTCGAGCGTGGTGGTCAGCGGAGGGAGCAACTTGACGACCTCGTCCTTGGGACCTGCGGTCTCGACGAGCAAGCGCTCGTCGTAGCAGAGTTGCGACACCTTGCCCGCCAACTCGGCATCGTCGAACGCCAACGCCTGGACCATGCCGCGACCACGAGTGGAGATGCCGTCGAACTTGGCACACAGCGTCATGAACCGATCCTGGATGTGCTCACCCTTGGCCAGGGTCTCCTTCTCGAACTTGTCGTCGGACCAGTAGTGGTCGATGGCTGCCTTGGCCGTGACGAACGAGGGGTTGAATCCGCGGAAGGTGCCGTTGTGCTCTCCCGGCGACCAGACGTCCAACTCCGGCTTGAACAGGGTCAGCGCCAGTGGCATGCCGTAGCCACCGATGGACTTGGACAAGGTCACGATGTCCGGGGTGATGCCTGCTTCCTCGAACGAGAAGAACTGGCCGGTGCGACCGCAGCCCATCTGGACGTCGTCGACGATCAGCAGTATCTCGCGTCGCGAGCAGAGTTCGGCCAGCGCGCGCAACCACTCCGGGCGTGCGACGTTGATGCCGCCCTCTCCCTGAATGGTCTCCACGATCACGGCGGCCGGGCGGTTGAATCCACTGCCCGAATCGTCGAGCACACGCTCGAACCACTGGAAGTCCTCGGTGACGCCACCGAAGTAGTTGTCGTACGGCATCGGAGTGGTGTGCACCAAGGGGATTCCGGCGCCAGCTCGCTTCATCGAGTTGCCGGTGACCGACAACGCGCCGAGTGTCATGCCATGGAATGCGTTGGTGAAGTTGATGATCGCCTCGCGGCCGGTGACCTTGCGAGCGAGCTTGAGTGCTGCCTCGACGGTGTTGGCACCGGTTGGCCCGGGGAACTGGACCTTGTAGTCCAAGCCGCGGGGATCGAGGATGTTCTTCTTGAACGATTCGAGGAACTCGCGCTTGGCCACGGTGGACATATCGAGACCGTGCGTGATGCCGTCGCCGGCAATGTAGTCGACCAACGCGCTCTTGATCATGTCGTTGTTGTGGCCGTAGTTGAGAGCCCCTGCGCCACCGAAGAAGTCGAGGTAGTCGTTGCCGTGCTCGTCGGTGATCACCGAGTTCTTCGCGGTGGTGAACACGGCCGGCCACTGGCGACTGTAGCTGCGCACGCCGGACTCCACGGTCTCGAAGACGTCGGGCTTCTCCGTTGTGACGGTGTTCTTTTCGGTCATATTGCGCTTGTTCCTTTCGTAATTCCGCGATGCGTCCGGGCCTACGGTGTAGAGCTCTTCGGCTTCGTGGCTATCAGGGAAATCATTGGGGGCGAACAAATCCGACTTGACGATGTCGGTGCCTCGCTTGCGTGCGAGGCTCGTGAAGGTTGCGATGGACGCTTCGTTGTCCGGGCTGATCGTCGTTTCCAGATGCGTGATGCCCTGCGGCTCGAGGCGGTCGAGCAGCTCCATCAGCATGCGACCGGCAAGTCCCTTGCCGCGCTGGTCCGCATCCACGGCGACCTGCCACACGAACAGTGTGCGCGGGGCGTCTTGGCGGATGTACCCGGTGACGAAACCTACTGCGCGGCCGTCGATATCGGATACAACAGTGGTGGCCGCGAAGTCACGGCACCACAACACGTACGAGTAGCTGGAGTTGAGATCCAGAACTCGCGAATCTCTTGCGATCTCCCAGAGCCGGACTCCGTCGGAAATCTGTGGCTTACGAAACTTCACTGCGTCCGGCGCAGTGAGCGGGGTACCTCTCAGCAATGCGGGCTTCATAGGAAATACGAACGTAACAAGGTCGCCGTGGCATATCGACTGCGCAGGGAAATCGATGCCGAAATCGGACATGCTTCCCCAGGTTAACCGCCGATTGTGATGATGCTCACACAATCGAAGCCCGGCAGGCGGTACCCAGAAATCCGCGGTACAAACCCCCTTCGCCGAGATCTCTACTTCGGCGTGGCGAGGGCGAACGGCAACACGGCCGATGCGCCCGCTGTCGTCAGTGCAGACGTGGCACAGGTGAACGTCCACCCGGTGTCGGTCAGCAGATCGATCAACAGAATCGGCCCTGGCACGGACGATACGTCCGGAACCTCCCACGAGTCCACCAGCCCGGCGACCCGAAAGGCGGAGTTGGCGGCCGATACCGGCGGGTGACCGGGCCTGACCTGCATCACCCCGAGATCCTGCAATTTCCCGACGGCCGCCAATCGAGCGGCGATCGAGCGCACCAGGAGCGGGTGGGTGGGGGAGTCGAGGGCGAGAACGGCAGCGGGCCGCTGCTTCCAGTCCCAGTTCGCCAGCACGGTGATACATGCCTTCTCGAGCGCATCGGTGGCAGCAGCGTCCGGTGCGTCGAGCAGCGCACGCAAGCGGCTGCCCCAGCCCAGGTCCGTCAGTCGACCCAGAACACGGCCGGGCTCATGCGGGTCGGCGATCTTGCCCGACAGCGACACACCCAGTTTCTTCATACCGCTCGGCCACTGCTTTCTGGGCTGCAGGTCGATTCCCGGCCGATCCAGCCGTGCTCTCGCCGAGTCGACCGAGGCGGCGTCGACGGCGGCGGACAAATGCTCACCCGTGCAGTTGTCACACCGCCCGCAGCGATCGGACTCGCTGCCCGGTGCTCCGAGATCGGGATCGTCGAGCTGCCGACGCAGGAACTCCATCCGGCACCCGTCGGTGCCCTGGTAGTCGATCATGGCCTGTTGCTCACGATCCCTCGCTTGCTCGAGGCGCTCGTAGCGGGCCGCGTCGTACGTCCACGGCTCACCGGTGGCCATCCATCCGCCCCGAACGCGTCTGACCGCTCCGTCGACGTCGAGGACCTTGAGGACCATCTCGAGCCTGCTGCGGTTGAGCTCGACCAGGGGCTCCAACGCCTGCGTCGATTGAGCCTTCTCGGTGTTCAAGGCATCGATGACCTGCCGCACCAGATGCTCGCGAGGGAACGCGACCGAGGCGAAGTAGCTCCAGATCTGTCGATCCTCGTGGCCGGGGAGTAGGACCACATCGGCTCGATCCGTGGCGCGTCCGGCACGGCCGACCTGCTGGTAGTACGAAATCGGAGACGACGGAGCCCCCATGTGCACCACGAATCCCAGATCGGGCTTGTCGAATCCCATGCCGAGTGCGGACGTGGCGACAAGTGCTTTCACTCGGTTGGCGAGCAGATCACCCTCGAGCGATTCGCGTTCGGTCGGGTCCGTCTGACCGGTGTACGACGCGACGACGTGGCCTTGGTCGGTCAGCAGTGCGGCGAGGTCCTTGGCCGCCGACACCGTGAGGGTGTAAATGATTCCGGAGCCGGGCAGAGTCTTCAGATGGTCGCCGAGCCAGGCGGCTCGTTCGGTGGCGTTGTCGATCTTCACCACAGCCATACGCAGTGAATCCCGGGCGAGCCCGCCGCGCAGCACCAGGGTGTCGCCGCCGCCGACGCCCAACTGCGCAGCGACGTCGTCGACCACACGGTCGTTGGCCGTGGCAGTGGTCGCAAGTACTGGGATGCCGTCGCGCAGCTCGGCGATCAGGGTGCGGATACGCCGGTAGTCCGGCCGGAAATCGTGGCCCCAGTCCGAGACGCAGTGTGCCTCGTCCACCACGACCAGGCCGGCGTCCCCGGCCAGGGACGGCAGCACCTGGTCGCGGAAATCGGGGTTGTTCAGACGCTCGGGACTGACCAGCAACACATCGAGCTCACCGGAATTGACCTGTTGGTGGATGTCGTCCCACTCGGTCATGTTCCCCGAGTTGATCGTGGCTGCTTTCACGCCCGCGCGCTCGGCAGCGGCCACCTGGTTGCGCATCAGCGCCAGCAAAGGAGAGACGATGACCGTCGGACCCAGGCCCTGAGCGCGCAGGAGCTTCGCGGCGATGAAGTACACGGCAGACTTTCCCCAGCCTGTTCGCTGCACCACCAGAGCGCGTTGACGGTGCACCACCAGAGCCTCGATCGCCGTCCACTGGTCGTCCCGCAACACCGCGTCGGGGCCCGCGAGCTCGCGCAACAGCCTCTCGGCGTCGTCGCGCAAGTTGCCCACGGTCGCGTGCGTCGCTGTCGTCATACCGTCCATCGTGCAGCATCGGTACGACAACATCCCCGGACGCCGTCGAGCATCTCGAACGTCGGGCCCGCAGTACTCCGGCAGTTCTCGCCCGGACCCGCGGGCCGGCCTCAGGCCTGACTCACGCGCACCATGTTCCCGGCGGGATCGCGGAAGGCCGCGTCCCGGGCACCCCACGGCTGACTGGTCGGTTCCTGCAGAATCTCGGCGGTACCTGCCGCCCGGATCTTCTCGAACGCTGCATCGAGATCATCGGCGCGGAAGAGCAGGCCTGGCATCTCGCCCTTGGCGAGCAGGGCAGCGATCTGATCGCCGAGCTCCTGCGAGCGGCCCGCGTGCGGTTGGGACAACACGATCTCGATCTCGGGTTGATCGCTGGGGGACAACGTGATCCAGCGGTAGCCGTCGTTGGCGACTTCGCTCTTGACCTCGAGGCCGAGTGCGTCGCGATAGAAGGTGAGAGAGGCGTCGGGGTCGTCGGTGTAGACGTGTACGTGGCTAAGGGAGAGTGTCATGCCGCAAGGCTAGGACGCCCCGGCCGCCGATGCTTCTTCGTTTCTGCTCGGTTGGGTGACGATGTCGGTGGGGGTGGCACGCATCGGTCGACCCAGAACCATGGCTCGGCAGTTCGGTACTGCTCGGCTGTCGCGATGATCACGCGCGCGATACGCACTGGGCGTCTCGCCGACGATCTCGGTGAACCGTGAACTGAACGACCCGAGGCTGGTACACCCCACCGCGAAGCACGCTTCGGTGACGGTCACATCCCCGCGGCGCAACAGGGCCTTCGCGCGTTCGATTCTTCGGGTCATCAGATGCGCGTACGGCGTTTCACCGTAGGCCTCGCGGAACCGGCGGCTGAAGTGTGCCGTGGACATCAGTGCCGTCCGAGCCAGGGTCGGCACGTCGAGGGGTTCGGCGAAGTCGCGATCCATCCGATCACGCGCGCGACGCAACAGGGCCAGCTCCGCCAGATCCGGAGCGTTCATCGAGCGGCTCCGTCGCGAAGCGTCTCGATCTCGGCCGGCGTCCCCGAGGATGCGCTGGCACCGGATCTGGTGGCTGCGAAAGAACCTGCAGCAGTTGCCCATTCGACTGCGGAGCGTGGTCCGGTGGGCCACCGTGCAGCAAGCGCCCCGGCGAAGGCATCTCCGGCTCCGGTGGTGTCGACGGCCTCGACCCGCGGTGCCGACACCTCGAACGATTCGGATCCGCGGTACCGGGCACCCTTGGCCCCCAGCGTGGTGACCACGTGTTCCACCTCGTCCGCTCGGTGTCCGATACGGGCTTCCTCGGCCTCGTTGACCACGAGGATGTCGGTGGCTGCCACCAGGGCATCGGGTAAGTCCTGTACCGGTGAGGGATTGAGCATCGTGATCACACCGTGAGAGCGCGCGTACTCGAATGCCGCGACCACGGTACCCAGTGGAATCTCCAACTGGCACAGCAGAATATCGGCATCGGCGATGAGAGCTCTGTCGTCGTCGGTGAGATCGTGAACGCCCCCGTTGGCTCCGGGAACGACGACGATGCTGTTCTCGGCACTGTCGTCGACGGTGATGGCAGCGATGCCACTGGACCCGGCCGCCGTACGTAAGGCGCTGTCGTCGATGCCTGCGCTGGTGAGTGTGGTGCGCAGGGTCGTGCCGAACTCGTCGTCTCCGATCGCTCCGATGAAGGCGACCGGTGACCCGGCCTTCGCTGCAGCGATGGCTTGATTGGCACCTTTGCCACCCGGGGCGGTGGTGAACGATGTTCCCAGCACGGTCTCGCCCGGATCGGGCAACGACGCGGTGCGGGTGATCAGATCCATGTTGATACTGCCGAGAACGACGATGCGGGAGTTCGAGTCGGACACGAACGAACTGTATATCCCCAGGAACCCGACACCCACGAAATGCTAATTGCAGATTGTTGACAATCGGAATTCTGTGGGTGACGATGGCAGCCATGACAGCGTCGACTCGTACCCACCTCAGCCCGGCACTCAAGCAGGCGACCCCGATCGTCGTCGATCACGGAAAGGGCAGCTGGATCATCGGTACGGACGGGCGCAAGTACCTCGACTTCACCACGGGAATCGGCGTCACCAGCACCGGGCACTGCCATCCGCGTGTGGTCGAGGCCGCACGCGATCAGGTGGGCAAGATCATCCATGCCCAGTACACGACCGTGATGCATCAACCGCTGCTGGCGCTGACCGACAAGCTCGGCGAAGTACTGCCTGCCGGTCTCGACAGCGTGTTCTACGCCAACTCTGGATCCGAGGCCGTCGAGGCGTCGATTCGGTTGGCGCGCATGGCAACCGGACGCCCCAACATCATCGCCTTCCATGGCGGCTTCCACGGGCGCACGGTGGCTGCCGCATCGCTGACCACGGCCGGGACCAAATTCCGCTCCGGTTTCTCGCCGATCATGGGCGGCGTGCACATCGCTCCCTTCCCGTACGCATTTCGGTACGGGTGGGACATCGACACCGCAGTCGCCTTCGCGTTGAAGGAACTCGATTACCTGCTGATGACGATGTCGAGCCCCGCGGACACCGCCGCGTTCATCATCGAACCGGTACTCGGTGACGGTGGCTACCTGCCCACTCCGCCGGAGTTTCTCGAGGGGCTGCGCGAACGCGCCGATACGCACGGCATCGTGCTGATCGTCGACGAGGTGCAGGCAGGGGTCGGTAGGACCGGGAAGTTCTGGGGGCATCAGCACTCGTCGATCACGCCCGATGTCGTCATCACCGCGAAAGGCCTGGCCAGTGGCTTTCCGATCTCGGCGATCGCGGCATCGACCGAGCTGATGAGCAAGGCGTGGCCGGGTTCTCAGGGCGGAACCTACGGCGGAAATGCCGTCGCCGCTGCCGCAGGTGTCGCGACCCTCGATGTCGTGCGCGACGAGGGGCTGGTTGCCAACGCCGCGGTACAGGGCCAGGTTCTGCTCGACGGGCTGCGTGCATTGAAGGCGGAGCATTCGGCCATCGGCGACGCACGCGGACTCGGCTTGATGCAGGCGCTCGAATTCGTGGACAGCGCAGGCAATCCCGATGCCGCGGCGGCATTGCGCGTGCAGCAGGGCGCGATCGACGAAGGATTGCTGCTGCTCACGTGCGGCGCACTCGGCAACGTGGTTCGCATCATCCCCGCACTGATCGTCGACGACGATGAGATGCGACACGGTATCGAGGCGCTGTCGCGAACGCTGAAGAACGTGCTGTGACGTCTGCGCCGATCCGATCCGACGTTCCCGCACTCGTGCATCGAGTGCGGGAATCGGGCATCGACATCGACGATTCGTCTCGGCGTGTGGCCGAGTATTCCTACGACGCGTCGAACTATCGAGTTCCGCCGGCAGCAGTCGTGTTCCCGCGCACCGCCGACGATGTGTCCACCGTGGTGTCTCTGTGCACTGCGGCCGGAGTCGCTGTCATCGGCCGCGGCGGCGGGACGTCCATGGCGGGCAACGCAATCGGCCGCGGCATCGTGCTCGACTTCTCCCGTCACATGAATCGGGTGATCTCGGTGGACACCGATTCGCGGATCGCCGTCGTGGAACCGGGCATCGTGATCTCCGAACTCCAGCGTGAGCTGATGGCACGCACGTCGGGGGCGTTCACGTTCGCCCCCGACCCGTCCAGCAAGACACGAGCCACGGTCGGCGGGGCAGTCGGCAACGACGCATGCGGTAACCACTCGGTTCGCTACGGTCGTACCTCGGACCACACGGTGGCGATGGACGTGGTGACAGCCGAAGGACATCTACTGAGGGTCACCCGCAGCGGCGTGTCGGCCGTTCATGCCGACGACGGGGAGGCAGTCCGGGCGGCCGAAGCAATCTCGCGAGAGCTGCAATCGCTCGCGGCCGACAACTTGGCCCTCTTCCGGGTCGAGCTGGGCCGCATTCCGAGGCAGGTCTCCGGATTTCATCTGTCGCACCTACTGCCAGAGAACGGGTTCGACGTCGCCCGTGCGCTCGTCGGCAGCGAGGGCACCTGTGCGGTGATCGTCTCGGTCACCGTCACGGTCGTGCCCGTACCGCCCGCTGCTCTGTTGCTCTGCCTGGGCTACGAGGACGTGGTTGCCGCTGCTGCCGACGTCATGCCGATCCTCGAGTTCTCGCCGGCCGCGGTGGAGGGGATCGACGACAACATCGCCAAGACGATGGAGCACCGGCGTGGGCCGGACTCCGTCCGCGGCCTACCGGCTGGAAACGCCTGGCTGTACGTCGACCTCGACGGGGCCGACGTGGCCGAGGTCGAGGACAAGGCTGCCCGGTTGCTCGAGCAGCTCGGCCGGCTCGGACGCTTGAAGGAAGGTCGTATCGTCACCGACCCGGCCGATCGAACAGCGCTGTGGCGAGTACGCGAGGACGGAGCGGGCCTGGCCACGCGATTGGCCGGCGGAGCCGAGTCCTGGGGCGGCTGGGAAGACGCTGCCGTGGCACCGGAGAACTTGTCCGCGTACCTCGCCGACCTGAATTCGCTACTGGCCGAGCACGACCTGACCGGAGTGATGTACGGCCACTTCGGTGCCGGCTGCATGCACGTCCGAATCACGTTCGATCAACGGACCGACGCCGGGCGACGGGTGATGTACGACTTCCTGCGGGCTGCGGCACGGGTGGTCGTCAAGCACGGCGGCAGCCTGTCGGGAGAGCACGGGGACGGCCGGGCACGGTCGGAACTGTTGCCGGTGATGTACTCGCCGCGGATGCTCGACGCCTTCGCGCGGTTCAAGCGCATCTGGGACCCCAGCGGCATTCTCAACCCGGGGTCGATCACCGAGCCCGAGCCGATGATGGACAACCTGATGCTGCAGGGTATTCCGCAGCGAGAGTGGAAGACGACGTTCGACCTGCATCAGATCGGAACGCGCGACGACCTGGATCCATTCGTGCACGCCACGCAATCGTGCGTCGGTGTCGGCAAGTGCCGCACCACGTCCGGAGGAGTCATGTGCCCGAGCTTCCGCGCGACGGGCGACGAGAAGGATTCCACTCGCGGCCGCGCCCGTGTTCTGCAGGAAATGGTGCGAAGTTCGCCGACCGTCGCCGACGGGTGGGCTTCGAAGGACGTGGCCGAGTCGTTGGACCTGTGCTTGTCCTGCAAGGCCTGTTCCTCGGACTGCCCGGTCGGGGTCGACATGGCGACGTACAAATCCGAGTTCCTCGATCATCACTACGCGGGTCGGTTGCGCCCGCTCTCGCACTACTCGCTCGGATGGCTGCCCCGGTGGTTGAAGGTCACCCGGCGAACGGCACCGGTGCTCAATCGTGTGCTCAGCGGTCGGCTGGCGGCGCTGGCAGCGAGACTGGGTGGGTTGACCGGTGAGCGGGCGCTGCCTCGCTTCGCGTCGGCGAAGGAACTGGCGACCGCGGTGCGTCTCGGTGGCGGGAAGCAGTCCGATGTCGTGCTCGTCGTCGACACGTTCACTCAGGGATTTCGACCCGAGGTCGCAGGTGCGGCGCAGCGTGTCCTCGAGGACTCCGGCCGCAGTACCGAATGCCGCACCGACGTGTGTTGCGGCCTGACCTGGATTTCGACGGGTCAGCTCCGGACCGCGCGCAAGCATCTGACGAAAGCTGTTGCTGCGCTGGACGACGGCACCGACCGGCCGATCGTCGTCACCGAACCGAGCTGTGCCGCAGCATTTCGCAAGGACATGCCCGAGCTCGTCCCGACGCCGGCCGCTCGACGGGTTGCGGCACGGGTGCAGAGCTTCGCCGGAGCGGTCATCGATCAGGCCGCAGCAGGGTGGGTGCCCGCCGGTGAGGTCCCCGCCTCGGTGACCGTGCAGACGCATTGTCATGAGTACGCCGTGTTCGGCAACTCCACCCAGCGCACGGCACTGGCCTCCGTCGGGATAGAGGCGGTGCGCGAGGCAACCGGATGTTGTGGTGTAGCAGGCAATTTCGGCTTCGAGAAGCGTCACTACGAGCTCAGCATGGACGTCGCCGAGCAGGCGCTGGCACCCGCACTTCGTGAATCCGAGCCCGACACACCGATTCTGACGGACGGATTCAGCTGCCACATGCAGGTACGTCAACTCACCGGTGATCTGACGAGCGAGGCGTCCGTACACCTGGCACAGATACTCGATCCACGTTCGACGAAAGGACCGCGGCCATGACCGCCAGCTCGACCAACAGCCTGACTCGACCCTCCATCACGGCCCCCACCGACCTGTTCGTCGGAGGCGAGTGGATGGCTGCGGTATCGGACGACAGGTTCGACGTGATCGACCCCGCCAGCGGCGACGTGATCGCCAGGGTTGCCGATGGCGGTATCGCCGACGCGGAGAAGGCCATGGCGGCAGCAGTCGATGCCGCTGCGGAGTGGGCTGCGACGCCGCCACGGGTGCGTAGTGAAATTCTGCGGACGGCGTACGAAACGATCATGGCGCGGTCCGAGGAGCTCGCCGCGATCATCACCGCGGAAATGGGAAAACCGCTGGCCGACGCACGAGGTGAAGTGGCCTATGGGGCAGAGTTCTTCCGTTGGTTTTCCGAAGAGGCAGTGCGTATCTCGGGTGATCACACCCTCACCGGCGACGGCAAGAACCGCATCGTGGTCACCCGTGCGCCGGTCGGTCCGTGCATCCTCGTCACCCCGTGGAACTTTCCGCTGGCCATGGGAACTCGGAAAATCGGTCCGGCGTTGGCGGCGGGGTGCACCGTGGTGTTCAAGCCTGCCGAACAGACACCGCTCACTGCGCTGGCTCTGGCCGAGATCCTGCACGAGGCGGGAGTTCCTGCGGGCGTCGTCAACGTTGTCACCACCACCGATGCCGCGGGTGTCGTGGGCTCGTGGATGAGCAGCGGCTCGGCCCGCAAGATCAGTTTCACCGGATCGACCGCAGTGGGAAAGATTCTGCTCGAGCAGGCCGCGTCGACGGTGATGCGCACCTCGATGGAACTCGGCGGCAACGCACCTTTCGTCGTGATGGACGACGCAGACCTCGCCCGCGCGGTCGACGGCGCCATGGTCGCCAAGATGCGGAACATGGGCGAAGCCTGCACCGCGGCCAACCGGTTCTTCGTACACCGAAGTGTCGCAGCGCAGTTCGCGGATCGACTTGCCGATCGCATGGGCGCACTCACGGTGGGGCCGGGACATGCGCACGGCACCGAGGTGGGACCGCTCATCGACGACGCGGGCCGATCGAAGGTACAACGACTCGTCGATGACGCCCTCGGCCGTGGCGCGCGGGCGATGGTCGGGGGACAGGCGCCGGACGGTCCCGGCTATTTCTACCCGCCGACAGTGCTCACGGACGTCGACGCGAACTCGGATCTGATGTCGCAGGAGATATTCGGGCCGGTGGCGGCCATAGTGCCGTTCGACACCGAGGACGAGGTGGTCGCTCTCGCGAACGACACCGAATGGGGACTCGTCGGATATGTCTTCACTCAGGACATCGACCGGGCGCTACGGATGGGGGAGCGACTCGAGGTGGGTATGGTCGGCCTCAACACCGGTCTGGTGTCGAACCCCGCGGCACCGTTCGGTGGCGTCAAACAGTCCGGACTCGGCCGCGAGGGCGGGAAAGTCGGAATAGACGAGTTTCTCGAATACAAGTACTTTGCCATTCCCCGAGGCTGAGAGAGGTTGTCGATCATGGCCGGTTCGAGAAGACTGACGCCCATAGACGCACGAAATACGTCGATGGTGATCGCCGATCAGATTCGCGATCGCATCATCGACGGGTCGTATGCGCCGGGGGAGCAGATCAACGAGGCCAACGTGGCTGCCGAACTCGAAATTTCGCGGGGACCGGTGCGCGAGGCGCTGCAGCGCCTCAATCAAGAGGGTCTACTCGTCAGCTACCGCAACCGAGGCGTGTTCGTCGTGGAGCTCAGCAGCGACGACGTCACCGAGATCTACGAGTCTCGCGCGGCGATAGAGGTCGGTGCTGCGTGGACTCTGGTACACGGTGATCGCGACCGGCTGATCACCGCTGCCGACGAGCTCTCGGCCATCGTGATGCAGATGCAGCCGTTCATCGACCGGGCGGATTGGCGCGGTCTGGCCGAGCGCGATCTTGCGTTTCACACTGCACTCGTCGCGGCGACCCGCAACAGTCGAATGTCGCGGATGTACGCCACGCTCGCGGCGGAGGCGCGCATTTGCATGGCCAACCTCGAAACCGCCTACTACCGGCCCGAGGCGTTGGTGGAGGAACACCAGCTGATAGTCGACCTGTTGCTCGGATCGGATTGGGACGCACTGGAAAAGGGCGTACACGAGCACATGGACACCGCGATTCACGATCTGACCCGTGCGATGGTGGAGGAGCACACCGAGCAGGCGGCGCTGGCCACGCCTGGCTAGACCGCTCGGCGCGCAACACAGCATTTACATCGCACGTCTTGCGCGACCTCCGCGGAGGCGTCTAGCCTGATTGTCAACAATCTACTAAATCCCACTCATCGAAGGGGGTGCCCGTGAACGACTCATCCGATTCCGCATACGTCACCGCACTCGGACCCGACGCCACCGCAGGACGGGCTGCTCCCGGCCTGGCCCGGTACCCCGACGTACCGAACAGCACGCCGATCACGTTCACCGATGAGGAGTACGCCGACAGGCTCGCTGCCGTTCGTCGTCGTATGGCGTCTGCCAACCTGACGGCGCTCATCGTCACCGACCCGGCGAACCTCTACTACCTGCTCGGATACAACGCGCTCTCGTTCTACACCCCGCAGATGCTGTACGTTCCGCTCGAAGGCGACATGTACTTCTTCGCCCGTGAAATGGACGCCAACGGCGCGTTTCGTACGTCCTGGCTGCCGCAGGATCGGACGTTCGGCTACCCCGAGACATTCGTGCAACGCAAGGACACACACCCCTTCGTCTGGGTCGCCGCGAAGCTGCGTGAACTAGGACTGGTGAACAACTTCGAGCACGGCCAGGTGGGGCTCGAAATGGACTCGTACTACTTCAGCCCCAAAGCATTCGAGGCCTTGGTGAAGTCGCTGCCCGAATACCGCTTCACCGACTCCTACGAGCTCGTCAACTGGGTGCGAGTGGTCAAGTCGCCCGCGGAAATTGCGCTGATGCGCGGTGCCGCGCAGGTGTGCGAATCGGCGATGTCGGCTGCATACCAGTCGATTTCGGTGGGTGAGCGCCAGTGCGACGCGGCCGCAGCCATCATGAACGCACAGGTGCGCGGCACCGCGGACTTCGGCGGCGATCATCCGGCCATCGTGCCGATGCTGCCTACCGGTGCCGGAGCCGACACCCCGCATCTGACCTGGTCTCACCAGCCCTTCGTCCGGGGCGAGACCACCGTCGTGGAACTGGCCGGAGTGTTTCGGCGCTACCACATCCCGATGGCGCGCACGATCGTGCTCGGACAGCCCAGTCCACGTCTGGATTACCTCGCCAAGTCGACCGGGGAAGCATTGAACGACGTGCTCGCAACCGTCCGGGCCGGCGTCACCGCCACCGATCTGGCACAGGTGTGGAACACCAGCCTGGCCAAGCACGGACTGCACAAGCCGTCGCGCATCGGCTACTCGATCGGCATCGCCTACGCACCGGACTGGGGTGAGCGCACCGTGAGCCTGCGCACCGACGACGAGACGGTACTCGCCGAGAACATGACGTTTCACATCATCGGCGGAATGTGGATGGACGACTACGGATACGAGGTATCGGAAGCCGTTCGCGTCACCGAAACCGGCCTCGAAACCTTCACCGCATATCCCCGAGAACTACTGACGAAGGAGTGAGCATGACCGCATCCATTTCAGGTCGTTCCGCAGGCTCCACTCCTGCCACCCAAGGTCGTTCCGCAGGCTCCACTCCTGCCACCCAAGGTCGTTCCGCAGGCTCCACTCCTGCCACCCAAGGTCGTTCCGCAGGCTCCAGTCTCAGCATTCCCTGGGCGCTTCGCACCGACAAGCTCGTCGGGTCGGTGATCGATTCGTCCACATCGCTCCTTGCTGCGCAGAAGCACGACATCGTGCGCTTCGCGATGGGATCTCCTGCTGCAGAGACGGTTCCAGCTGCAGCGTTCACCGAGATCGCCGGCAGCGTGCTCACCGCGGATGCCTTCGACTACGGTGCCACCGAGGGCGATCCGGGCCTTCTCGACGCGTTGCTCGCCTATCTGGAGTCGGTGGGCGAGCCCACTTCCGAAGAGCGAGTGGTGATCACCTCCGGTGGAATGCAGGGCCTCGACATCGCATGCAAGTTGTTCGTCGATCCGGGCGACCTGGTGATCGTCGAAAGCCCGACGTACACGAACGGAACCGCCACCGTACTCAGTTACGGTGGCGACATCCTCGAGGCCCCGATGGACAGCAACGGGCTCATCGTCGAGGCCTTGCCCGAACTCGTCGAGCGAGCGGGGCGAGTGCCGAAGATGATCTACGTGATCCCCAACTTCCAGAACCCGTCCGGGGTGACCCTGTCGCTCGAGCGACGTCTGCTGCTGATCGAATTGGCGCACCGGTGGGGATCGGTGATTCTCGACGACGATCCCTACGGTCTGCTTCGTTTCTCGGGTGAATCGATCCCCAGTTTCGGCACCCTCAGCCCCGACGACCCGTTGATCTTCTCCGTCCGTACGTTCTCGAAGATGATCGCGCCCGGACTGCGGGTGGGATGGGTCGACGCCGCCCCCGAGGCACGGCAGCTGATCGTCAACGCCAAGCAAGCGATGGATACGTGCACCAACCTGCCTGCGCAGCGGATGGTGGCCGAGTACATCCGGCGTGGACTGCTGGACGAGCATCTTCGATCACTGGCATCGGTATATCTACCACGCAAGGTCGCGATGCAGAACAGCATCGCCAGGCACTTCGGTGACTCGATGTCGACGACCGACCCCGAAGGAGGGTTCTTTCTCTGGGCGACGTTGCGCGGCAACGATGTCGACTTCTCCACCCAGGACCTGTTCGAGACGGCCCTGGCCGAGGGAGTTGCCTACATACCCGGGCCGGCGCTGTCGGTGGGCGGGAAGTTCCACGATTCGTTGCGGCTGTGCTTCGCATCGTCGACGCCCGAGCGCATCGACGAGGGAATCAGAAGACTTGCTGTGGCGGTGGACAAGTCCAAGCACCTGCTCGCCTCCGATCCCACTCGATGACGGTCACGAAAGACGAACGGAGCCTGCTCGATTCGATCGACGAGAGGGACATCGTCCGTCTGACAACCGCGTTGATCGATGCGGGCGGCGAGAATCCTGGGGATACCGAGGAGAAGACCGCGAAAATCCTGGCCGAGCATTGTCGGGCAATGGGATTCGATGTTCGGACCGTCGAGGTTGTCCCCGGTCGGCCCAACGTCTTCGTGTCGATCGGAACCGCCGAGCGGCCAGGGGTGTTGTTCGTCGGCCATTCCGACGTGGTCCCCGCTGGTACGGGCTGGACCACCGATCCCTTCACCGCCGTGGTTCGGGACGGTCGGATCGTCGGTCGCGGGTCCTGCGACATGAAGGGTGGCCTGGCTGCGGTGGTGGCTGCCATGACTGCCGTGCTGGCGTCCGGTCTCGCGAACGAGCATCCGATGACATTGGCCTGCCTGGTCGACGAGGAAGACACCGGACTCGGCATCCGAGCATTCGTGGCCGAGTCGCAACACCGTGCATACAGCTGTTGCGTCGTAGCGGAGCCGACGGATCTGGTCACCATCTACGGTTGCCGAGGAGCTGCGAACCTGGAGATCGAGATTCGAGGTCGATCCGCGCATGCGGGTCAGCCGCGCAACGGAGCCAATGCGATCTCGGCTGCGGCACGAATCATCGGAATCATCGAAGGCACCCAGGTCGAGCTGGACGCACATCCCGACCCCGCATTGGGACCGGCCACCTGGAATGTGGGGACGATAGCGGGAGGCACCGGCACCTCGATGGTCGCCGATCGGTGTGTCCTCACCGTGGACCGCCGCCTGTTGCCCGGAGAGAGTGCGGCGGACGTCGTCGACGATCTGCGATTGCGCATCGAATCGGCGGGAGTCACCGGGTCCGGTATCGAGGTCGACATCACGATCGCGATGGAAATGCCGGGCTTTCTGACCAGCGTGAACAACGGATTGGTCACTACCGCAGTGCAATCGGTCATCGACAACGAATGCAGCCCGAACGGTCGTTCTGCAGACTCCACTTTTGCCGATTTCACTGACATCTGGACGGCATCGTGCGATGGTGGTTTCGTGGCACAGCAGATGGGGATACCCACCGTCGTGCTCGGTCCGGGGGAGATCGAAAGCCAAGCACATCGGCCGGACGAGTCGGTCGCTGTGCGGCAATTGACCGACAGCGCAAGGGCGTACGCGTTGATTGCCACCAGAATTGGTGCGTTACCAGGGCTTTAGCGTCGCACGAGGGGGTTGACCGAAACCTATGTTGCATACCGTCGTAATGTCGAACGCTGCGAAGTACCGCACCGACGCTCCACTTTGTCCACAAAAGCGAGAGGTATTTCGACCGTGACCGAAAAATCAGGGTCGGCAGCATCGCCGACCGGATATCCCCCGAGTACCGACGTTCTCAGCCCGAACGAGACAAGAATCCTGCACCGGGCCATCGGCGGATCGGCGCTCGGCAATGCCGTCGAGTGGTTCGACTACGCGGTGTACGGCTATCTGGCCGTCTACATCGCAGCCAACTTCTTCCCATCCGAGGACGGGGGAGCGAGCCTGCTCTCCACCTTCGCCGTTCTGGCCGCATCGTTCATCATCCGGCCCATCGGCGGTATCGTTCTCGGCCCGCTCGGTGACCGGATCGGTAGGCAGAAGGTCTTAGTTCTGACCGTCACGATGATGTCGCTCGCGACGGCACTGATCGGCGTGTTGCCGACCTTCGACACCATCGGCATCGCCGCCCCACTGCTCCTGCTTGCGTGCCGATTGGTGCAGGGCTTCTCGACCGGTGGCGAGTACGGCGGAGCTGCCGTGTTCATGGCCGAGTACGCACCCGACAAGCGGCGCGGATTCTTCGGATCGTTCCTCGAATTCGGCACTCTCGCCGGCACCGTGGGCGGTGCCACGCTGTGTACCTTGCTCAACGTCGGACTCGGCGACGAGACGATGGAGGCCTGGGGCTGGCGAATTCCGTTCCTGGTCACACTGCCGTTGGGCATCGTCGCGCTGTGGCTGCGAACCCGGCTCGAGGATTCCCCGGTGTTCGCCGAGGCGAAGGAAGACGGCGGCACGGTGGAGGAAGGCGCGGGCGGAGCCATTGCCTCGCTCAAAACCACCATGACCTACTGGCAGCGCATCTTGATCCTGATGGGTTTCGTGCTGCTGCTGAACATCGCCTACTACACGGTGCTCACCTTCCTGCCCTCGTACCTCAGTGACACGTTGGGGCACAGCACAACCCAATCCAACTTCACCCTCGTGGTGATCATGATCATCATGATGGCGATCATCAACCCGATCGGCGCGCTGTCCGACCGGGTAGGCCGAAAGCCGTTGTTGCTGGCGGCCTGCGTCGGATACTTCGTCTTCAGCGTCCCGCTGTTCCTGTTGATCATCAACACCGGACTCGTCGGCCAGACCATCGGTCTGCTGGGACTGGGCGTACTGCTGGTCATCATGTGTAGCTGCGTCTCGTCGACCCTGCCAGCGCTGTTTCCCACCCAGGTTCGCTACGGCGCGTTCGCCATCGGCTACAACGTGTCGACCTCGTTGTTCGGTGGTACGGCACCGCTGATTCTGACGTTCTTGATCGACCGAACGGGTTCCAACCTGATCCCGGGTTGGTACATGATGATCGCCGCTGCCATTGCGTTCGTGCCGATTCTGTTGATGCCCGAGACGGCAGGCCGATCACTGCGCGGAACGCAGTGCCCAGGTGACAACGACGACGAGGTCGCTGCATCCGGCGTCGAACTCGTCGGCTACAAGAAGTAGAAGTGGCACCGGTTCTCGTCGTTCTCCACGCCGGCGACCTTCCCGATGGACTCGAGTCCATCGCGGAGGTCGCCGACGTCAGATACGCCACGGCAGAGAACTTGGCGGATACAGTCGAGGGTGCCGATGCGTTGCTGCTGTGGGACTTCTTCTCTCCTGCAGTCGAATCCGCCTGGCCGCAGTGCACTTCGCTGAAGTGGATTCACATAGCCGCGGCCGGCGTCGACTCGTTGATGTTCGACGAGCTGGTCGAATCGGATGTGGTCGTGACCAATTCGCGAGGCGTCTTCGATCGACCGATCGCAGAGTTCGTGTTGGCTCAGATTCTCGCATTCGCCAAGGACTTCGATCGTTCACGGGCACTACAGCAATCGAAGGTCTGGCAACACCGCGAGACCGAACGGATCGATGGCGCGCACGCGATGATCGTGGGTACCGGAGCGATCGGTCGTGCTATCGCGACTCTGCTGAGTGCGGCGGGAATGTCGGTGTCCGGAGTGGGGCGTACAGCACGAGAAGGCGACCGAGATTTCGGCACCGTGTACGCCAGTGAGGATCTGGGGTCCGACGTAGTGCGAGCCGACTACCTGATTCTGGTTGCCCCGTTGACCGAACAGACCCGAGGACTCGTCGACGGTCCGGTGTTGAACGCGATGAAGCCCGGTGCCCGAGTGATCAACGTGGGTCGCGGTGAGTTGCTCGATACCGAGGAACTGCTGCAGCATCTCGCCAGCGGACACATCGCCGGTGCGGCGCTCGACGTGTTCGAGACCGAGCCGCTCTCGGCCGACCATCCGTTGTGGACGGCCGAGAACGTGATGCTCACCCCACACATGAGCGGCGACGCATCCGGGTGGAAGCGGCGACTCTCGGAGGTGTTCGTCGAGAACGCACATCGGTACCTTCGAGGCGAACCGCTGATCAACGTCGTGGACAAGAAGCTCGGTTTCGTGGTCTGAGACTTCAGTAGGCCCGCTCGTACTGCGGTGCCACGGACGGCTTCATCTCCACCCCGAGCTCTCGGGCGGCGCGACGCGGCCAGTACGGATCGCGTAGCAACTCGCGCGCCAACAGCACAGCCGTCGCCTCGCCCAGGGAGACGATGTCCTCGGCCTGTTTGGGCTCGGTGATCATTCCGACCGCGGCGGCGGGCATCGTGGTCTCGTTCTGAATCCGTCGTGCAAAAGGAACCTGGTAGCTCGGACCCACCGGAATCTTGGCGTGCGCGTTTCCTCCGGTGGACGTATCGACCAGATCCACGCCGTGTTCGGTGAGGATCTGCGACAACGCGACAGTCTGATCCGAGGTCCAACTCGGGGCCTCCAAGTCAGCTGCACCCTTTGTATTCTCCGGCTCGTCGAGCCAGTCCGTGGCCGACAGACGTACGAACACCGGAAGCTCGGCAGGCCACACCTCACGGACCGCGTCGACCACCTCGATCAGCAGCCGGGTGCGGCCCTCGAAGTCTCCGCCGTAGGCGTCGGTTCGAGTATTGCTCGCGGGCGACAGGAATTGATGCAGAAGGTATCCGTGCGCGCCGTGAATTTCGGCCACCTGGAACCCGGCCTTCAGAGCGCGCTGCGCCGCAGAGCGAAAGTCGTCGACGATCCGTGCGATGTCGTCGGCGGTCGCCTCGCGGGGCGTCGTGTAGTCACCGAACGCGATGGCGCTGGGGCCGACGGTTTCCCAGCTGCGGGGATCTTCGGCCGACAGCGACTTGCCGCCCAGCCAGGGAGCAGCGGTGGAACCCTTGCGGCCCGCATGTGAGAGCTGGATGCCGGGAACGGTTCCATGGGACGAGATCTCTGCCACGATCTTCGCCAGGGCGTCGGCCTGGGTGTCGTTCCAGATGCCCAGGTCCGACGGGCTGATGCGTCCCTCCGGGCTCACCGCGGTGGCTTCGGTGATGACCAGGCCCACCCCGCCGACCGCCCGGCTCACCAGGTGGGTGCGGTGCCAGTCACCCGCGACGCCCACGTACTCGCCTGTCTCGTCGGCCGAGTACTGGCACATCGGTGCCATCCACACCCGATTGGGAAAGGTGACCTCACGCAGGGTCAGAGGCTCGAACAGGGCACTCACAGGTGGTTCCTCCGGTCTGTCGGTGTCGACGTGGGTGACGTCGGCGATCTCCACGTCGTGCTGCAACGACGCGGTGACACCGCTTCATTCCCGGGCCCCATTAGTGTGTAGTTCATGACTGCTTCCGTCTCGGCCCCATCGGTGCCCACGACGCTCGACGAGCGTGAGAACGTACACGCGGCCGCCCGTCGGGCGAGGATCGCCTCACGTGCGTTGGCGTTGCTGACGACCGCGGAGAAGGACTCGTTGCTGCACGCCGCCGCCGACGCCGTGGTTGCGGCGGCGGATTCGGTGCTGGCCGCGAACGAGGCGGACCTCGAGGTCGCACGGGCAGCGGGTACCGACGACGGTCTGCTGGATCGGTTGCGGCTGACGAGCGCGCGGATCGACGGCATCGCGGCCGGCCTGAGACAGGTCGCCGGGCTGCCGGATCCGATCGGTGGGGTCGTTCGAGGTTCGACGCTTCCCAACGGGCTCGAGATTCGCCAGCTCCGGGTTCCACTCGGCGTGGTGGGCATGGTCTACGAGGCGCGCCCCAACGTCACCGTCGACGCGTTCGGTCTCGCGTTCAAGTCCGGAAATGCGGTGCTGTTACGCGGGTCGTCCTCGGCTGCGCGGTCCAACGCGGCATTGGTCGACGCTCTTCAGGGCGCTCTGCGTAGTCACGACCTGCCGGAAAGTGCCGTGCAACTGCTCGGTAGTGCGGATCGCACCACGGTCACCCATCTGATCCAGGCCCGCGGTCTGGTGGACGTGGTCATTCCCCGCGGGGGCGCAGGGCTGATCGCTGCCGTCGTCCGTGATGCCACGGTGCCGACGATCGAGACCGGCGTCGGAAACTGCCATGTGTACGTGCACTGCTCGGCCGATCCGGAGGTGGCCGAGAAGATCGTGCTGAACGCGAAGACCCGCCGGGTGAGTGTCTGCAACGCCGCCGAGACCGTGCTGGTCGACGCTGCGATCGCCGACACCATGGTGCCGCGGCTGCTGCAGGCGTTCCAGATGCACAGCGTCACGGTGCACGGCGACATGCCCGGCCTGGTACCTGCTCACGAGGAGGACTGGTCGCAGGAGTACCTCTCGCTCGACATCGCGCTGAAGGTCGTGGGCGGCATCGACGAGGCGATCGAGCACATCGATCGATACGGAACCGGCCATACCGAGGCAATCGTCGCATCCGATATCGGGGCCGCGCGCGAGTTCACCCGACGTGTCGACGCGGCTGCCGTGATGGTCAATGCCTCCACCGCATTCACCGACGGCGAGCAATTCGGCTTCGGTGCCGAGATCGGCATCTCCACCCAGAAGCTGCACGCCCGAGGACCCATGGGATTGCCGGAACTGACCTCGACCAAATGGACCGTGTGGGGCGACGGACACGTCCGAGATGTCTGACGCCCCTGCCGTACCGGCCAAATCCGATCATCAGGAGTTGTGACGTGGATCGTGCCCTACCGACGACACCCCCGCTGTTCGCAAGTGTGAACGACGTGCTCGAGCGGCTGGCGGAAACGGGTTATCTGGCCGACAAGGCCACCGCGACATCGGTCTTCCTCGCCGATCGCTTGGGCAAGCCGCTGCTGATCGAGGGTCCGGCGGGTGTGGGCAAGACCGAGCTCGCTCGGGCCGTGGCCCAGACGACGGGTGCCGAGCTGGTGCGGTTGCAGTGCTACGAGGGCGTCGACGAGGCACGTGCCCTGTACGAGTGGAACCACGCCAAGCAGATCCTGCGAATCCAATCCGGAACCAGCGCCGATTGGGACTCGACCAAGCTCGACGTCTTCTCCGAGGAGTTCCTGCTCGCACGTCCGTTACTGCAAGCAATCCGGCGCACCGACCCCACCGTGCTGCTCATAGACGAGACCGACAAAGCCGATGTCGAGATCGAGGGACTGCTGCTCGAGGTGCTCAGCGACTTCGCGATCACCATTCCAGAACTCGGCACCATCATCGCCGAGCGCACCCCGTTCGTGGTCCTGACCTCCAACGCCACGCGCGAGCTGTCCGAGGCCCTCAAGCGGAGGTGCCTGTTTCTGCACCTCGATTTCCCCGACGCCGACCTGGAGCGTCGAATTCTGGCGAGCCGGGTTCCCGAGCTCCCCGAGGCGATCGCCGAGCAGCTGATCAAGACCGTTCGAGTGCTTCGGGCAATGCAGCTCAAGAAGCTGCCCTCCGTCGCCGAGACGATCGACTGGGGCCGCACGCTGTTGGCGCTCGGTATGGACACTCTCGACGACGATGCCGTCCGGTCGACTCTGGGTGTGGTGCTCAAGCATCAGTCCGATCAGGTCCGTGCGGCCGCTGAACTGCGGCTGAACTGACATGTTGGCCCCGAACGGCATTCCCGGGCATCTGGTCGGCTTCGTCGAGGCATTGCGCAAACGCGGAATCTCGGTGGGGCCGTCGGAAACCGTCGATGCCGGACGTGTCCTGTCGGTGCTCGATCTACTCGATCGAGAAGCGGTGCGCGAGGGGCTGGCCTGCGCGCTGCTGAGACGACCGACGCACCGCGGGGTGTTCGACGCGCTGTTCGACCTCTGGTTCCCGGTGGCATCGGGAACAAGAGACTCGGGGCAGATCGACACCGCGCTTCCCCGCACCGACACGGGCGAGGTCGACATCGACGCGTTGCGTGAACTGATAGTCGAACTGCTCTCGGATGATTCGGCCGAGGCCGCGGAGTTGACCCGGATGCTGGCGGCGCAGATGGTGGAGGAACTCGGTCAGTACAAGTCCTCGAACGGGCCATCGTTCTCGGCCTATCAGGCCCTGCGTGACGTCGCCCCCGATACGTTGCTGCGCAAGATCCTCGATGGACTACTCGGGCGCGCCGACGACGCTCCGGACCGGCCCACCGACGACTACGAGTCGGAAGTGGCCAAACGCACTGCAGCACAACGCATCGCAGACCTTCGCAAGATGGTGGAAAGCGAGACGAGGCGGCGGTCGGCCGAGAAACTGGGCCGTGAGCGGGTGGCGAGTTACGGTGTGCCCAAGCTGGCCGAAGAGGTCGACTTTCTGCGGGCTTCGGACACCGAGATGGCTGCGCTGCGACGCAACGTCACACCGCTCGCCCGGCTGCTCGCCTCGCGACTGGCTGTGCGGCGCAGCCGCAGCCGGCACGGTTCCATCGATCTTCGACGTACTCTGCGCAAGTCGATGTCCACCGGCGGCATCCCGATCGATCTGGTGGAGCGCAAGCCGCGTCGAGCGCGCCCGGAACTGGTTGTGCTGTGCGATGTCTCGGGCTCGGTGGCCGGTTTCAGTAACTTCACGCTGCTGTTGGTGCACGCGTTGCGCGAACAGTTCTCGCGGGTCCGGATCTTCGCATTCATCGATTCCACCGACGAGGTGACGCGGTTCTTCGACTCCGGCTCGGATCTCGGTGCCGCGATGAGCCGCATCATCGGGGAGTCCGATCTGGTGACCTACGACGGTCACTCGGACTACGGCCACGCGCTGACGACCTTCGACGAAAAGTACGCGCATGCGGTCACCAGTCGCAGTTCGGTGTTGATTCTCGGCGACGCCCGCACCAACTACCGCGAACCGAAGCTTCCCGCGTTGGCTCACATCGTCTCGGTGGCCAAACACGCGTACTGGCTCAATCCCGAACCGAAATCGCAGTGGGGATCGGGCGATTCGGCGGCCAAGGTGTACGCCGATGTGATCGCGATGCACGAGTGCCGATCCGCTCAGCAGCTCGCCACCGTCGTCTCCCGTCTGCTGCCGGTGTGAGGGGTGTGACGCCCGCCGGCGCAGCGGACGTAGAATCGGCGGTCGTGCAGCACGAATCCGATCCCGGCGACGGCACCGGCAAGCAGTCCGTTCGCCGTTTGGGCGTGATGGGCGGCACCTTCGACCCCATCCACCACGGGCACCTCGTCGCTGCCAGCGAAGTGGCGAACAAGTTCGGTCTGGACGAGGTCATCTTCGTCCCCACCGGCAACCCCTGGCAGAAAGAAGGAAAAACGGTCAGCCCGGCGGAAGACCGCTACCTGATGACCGTGATCGCGACGGCGTCCAATCCGCGATTCTCCGTCAGCCGCGTGGACGTCGACCGGGAGAAGTCGACGTACACCGTCGACACCCTGCGCGATCTGCGGGCGCAGCACCCCAACGCCGAGCTGTTCTTCATCACCGGCGCGGACGCCCTCGAATCGATTCTGACGTGGCAGAACTGGGAGGAGTTGTTCGAGCTCGCCAAGTTCGTCGGCGTCACCCGTCCCGGGTTCGAGCTGGGCGTGGAACATCTGGCCAACCACCTCCGGTCGTTGCCGGCCGACACCCTCACATTGATGGAAATCCCGGCACTCGCGATATCGTCGACGGACTGTCGGCTCCGGGCCGGTGAGAATCGGCCGGTCTGGTACCTCGTACCGGACGGCGTCGTGCAATACATCTCGAAGAGAAATCTCTACAGGCCACGAGGCGCACTGCGCCTCGACGGATCCGTCACCATGTCGGAGCCGGCACCCCAGAAGAAGCAACCGGAAGGGCCGGTCACCAGCGCAACGACCGCGAACCCGAACCATACGAGTGGGAGTACACCCAAGTGACTGCAACAGCCGAAGCCGCCGAAATGGCGCGTATCGCCGCGCTCGCAGCCGACGACAAACTGGCCGGCGACGTAGTGATCCTCGACGTCTCCGATCAGCTCTACATCACCGATTGCTTCGTGATCGCCTCTGCGCCCAACGAGCGTCAGGTCAACTCGATCGTGGACAACATCGAGGACCGCCTTCGTGAGGCCGGACACAAACCGGTCCGCCGCGAGGGCACCAAGGAAGGACGTTGGGCGTTGTTGGACTACTCCGACATCGTCGTCCACGTCCAGCACAACGAAGAGCGCAACTTCTACGCCCTGGAGCGGTTGTGGAAGGACTGCCCGACCATCGACGTTCCCGGCCTCGGGCAGCACCCGGCTCCGGAATCGGAGCAATGATCCGACGGCTCATCCTGCTTCGGCACGGTCAGACGGAGTACAACGCCACCGACCGCATGCAGGGTCAGCTCGATACCGACCTGTCCGAGCTCGGTCGCACCCAGGCGAAGACGGCCGCGGCCGAGTTGGCTATTCGAGAGCCGATCCGGATCGTCTCGTCCGACCTGCGGCGAGCACTCGACACCGCTGTTGCTTTGGGGGACGCCGCCGGGGTTCCCGTGACGCAGGACGAGCGCCTGCGCGAAACCCATCTCGGTGAGTGGCAGGGTCTCACGCACACCGACGTCGACGACATCGCACCCGGTGCCCGGCCGGCGTGGCGCGCCGATGCGACCATCGCCCCACCCGGCGGAGAGAGCCGTGTCGATGTTGCCCGCCGCAGTGTTCCCCTCGTTCGCGAGCTCCTGGGCAGTGTCGACCGATGGGGTGCCGAGGGCGACGAGCGGCCAGTGGTACTCGTAGCGCACGGTGGCCTGATCGCGGCTCTGACTGCTGCGTTGCTCGATCTGCCGACCGATCGTTGGCCGGTGCTCGGCGGACTCGCCAACACCAGCTGGGTGCAACTCGGTGCCCACGGAGCGGGCCCGGAGCCGTCCTGGCGCCTGGACGTGTGGAACGCCTCGGCGAGAGTGGCCAGTGACGTCCTCTGACGAGGCGGCGGTGCGTCCCGCGCTGCTCGTGCTCGCGGACTCCCTGAGCTACTACGGACCCGAGGGTGGATTGCCGGTCGACGATCCTCGGCTCTGGCCCAATCTCGTTGCAGCCGAGCTCGGTTGGACCGTGGAATTGGTCGCCCGGATCGGCTGGACGAGCCGTGACGCGTGGTGGGCCCTGACTCAGGATCCGCGGGTGTGGGCAGCTATTCCGCGTGCCGGTGCGCTCGTGCTCGCCATCGGCGGCATGGATTCACTCCCGTCGCCGTTACCCACCGCATTGCGGGAGCAGATCCGCTACATCAGACCCCCGGCGCTGCGACGCGTCGTCCGCGCGGGATATCAAGCGGTGCAACCAGTTCTGTCGCATCTGGGTTGGCCCGTCGCGTTGCCGCCGCGGCTCAGCGTCGACTATTTGGAGCAGGCCCGCGCTGCGATGGCCTACGTTCGTCCCGAGCTGCCCGTCATCGGGACGTATCCGTCTGTGCATCGCTGTGACGCCTACGGGCAGGTACACACAGGCCGCGAGCCTGCCGTGCGTGCCCTGCGCGCCTGGAGCGCGGACAAAGGTGTCCCGATGGTGGACCTGGCCGAGGCAGTACGTCCGAACATCGAATCGGAGAACGCGAACCCCGACGGTATCCACTGGGGGTGGGACGCGCATGTCGCAGTGGCAGCCGCCATGCTCGAGGAGTTGCGACCGGTGGCTGCCGCGGCGTCTGCTGTGGAACCCGCAGTGACCCCGAAGCCATGACGGTCGTTGTCGTCACCGACTCGTCGTCCTGCTTACCGGCCACGCTTGCCGTCGAACGCGGAATCTCGGTGGTGCCGCTGCACGTGTTGGTGAACGGGCTCGACCACCGGGAGGGCGTGGACGAGATTCCGGAGCACTCGACGTCGGGCAACCCGGTGACCACCGCCGGCGCGTCACCGGGTGAGCTGACCGAGGTGTACACCGCAGCCCTCGAACGCAGTGGAGGCGATGGTGTGGTGGCCCTGCACATCTCCCGGGGGCTTTCGAGCACGTGGGAGGCAGCCCGTCAGGCCGCCGACCAGGTTGGTAGTGCGATCCGCGTGGTCGATTCGTCCTCTGCCGGAATGGGATTGGGCTTTGCAGTACTGGCTGCGGCCGAATCGGCTGCGCGGGGAGCCGATGTGGATGCGGTCTACCACGATGCCGTCACCGCGTCGGCGATGTCGCGGTGCTTCATCGTCGTCGACCGCCTCGACCACCTGCGGCGCGGAGGTCGGATCGGTACTGCCGCTGCCCTGCTCGGGACCGCCCTGGCCATGAAGCCGGTGTTGCACATCAGCGGGGGTGCTCTGGTGCTGCGGGAGAAAACGCGGACCTCGTCCAAGGCGCTGAACAAACTGGTCGACGCGGCCGTCGCTGCCGTCTCCGAGGTCGGTGACGATTCCGGGGTTGCGCTGGCCGTCCACCACATGCAGTGCGCGGAGCGTGCCGACGAAGTCGCCGCGATGTTGGCCTCTCGAATACCGCGCTCGACCAGCATCGATGTGTATCCCTTCGGTGCCGTGCTCGGAGCGCATGTGGGCCCCGGTGCCGTCGGCGTCGTGGTGGCACCGGGACGCCGGTAGTCGCGCCGATCCCACTGACCATCCACAGGTATCGAGTTGTCCACAGGGCACATCGCCACCAGCGCTTCGTTACGTGTGAGCGTGTTCTCCGCATCTAGCGTCCTGGTGCATGGGAGGTGACGACGATCGTGCGCAGACGGTGGCGCGGCTCGATGCTCTGCGCAGGCAACCCGATTCCGTGAGTCCGGTTGGGGCACCCACGCGCGTCGAGACGGAGGAGGCCGGCAGCGACGTCGCGACCCCGGCACCGGACTGGCTGGTGTCGAATGCGCACAGACTCGGCTCCCCGTGGTCGTCCGTACTTCCACGACGATGGCGCTCCGCTCGGGTGGACCCGGGCAGACAGGGTGCGATCGCGTTGGCCGCGGCCGGGATCTTCGTCGTGTCGGTCGCGGCATTCGCAGTATTTCGAGACGCGCCGACGCCGGCACCCGCTCCGCCACTGGCTGTGGTTGCACCCGCTACGAAGGACGTTCCGGCCGAACCGGTGCCAGCAGCGGAGGCCGAGACGGTCGTGAGCGTCGTCGGTCTGGTGACGCAGCCCGGACTTGTTCGGCTGCAACCGGGTTCACGCATCGCCGACGCGATTGCCGCGGCCGGGGGACCTGTCGGCGGTGCCGATCTGTTGGCACTCAACATGGCCGCGCGAGTGGCCGACGGTGATCAGATCGTCGTCGGTGCGGTGCCGCCGCTGGCGGGCCCGCCGGTGAGTGGCACGTCCTCGGGTGGGGGCTCGGCTCCGGCGGGTGCGGAGCCGGGCGAACAGCCTGCTGGTTCACCGTCCGGCGGCACAGTGGACCTCAATGCTGCCACCGCGGCAGAGTTGGACGCGTTGCCCGGAGTCGGGCCGGTGACTGCGACGTCGATCGTGAATTGGCGAGAAGCCAACGGGCAGTTCATCTCTGTCGATCAGCTCGCCGAAGTGGACGGGATCGGGCCGGGCCGGCTGGCGAAGATCCGCGATCTGGTGCACGTCGGGTGAACGCCGAGGCCGTATCGACCGCCACCGGAACGACCGAAGAGTTTCTGCCGTTCGATGTTCGGCTGATTCCGGCTGTGGTGGTGTGCTGGTCGATCACCGCGGTCGGAATTATCGGTGGCCCCGGCGCCGCGGTGGTGGCTACCGTCGCGACGGCGGTGACGGTCGTGGTCGGTGCACTGGTTCTGCGCCGAGTGGCGACACGATGCGCGGCCTCCGGACCCAGCTGGGCGGGAGTCGTCGCGGTGATCGCGCTCGCGCTGTGCTTCGGCGGAGCGGTATGGATCCAGATGTGTGCGTTGGCAGTTCATCCCGTGTCGGTCGCCGCGGACAACCGTGGGTGGATCACCGCGGCCGTCCGGCTGGAGGAGGATCCACGGCGACTGTCGTCCGCCGGACCCTCGATGGTGATGACGAAAGCGGAGATGACTCGCGTGGATGTCGGAGGTGAAGCACTGTACGTCGGCGGCCGGGTATCGATCATCGCCCCGGAATCGAGTTGGTCGGATCTGCTGCCGGGGCAGGAGATCACCGTGCGAGGCCGGCTCGGCGAACCTGTCCGACCGGACATGACGGTGGCTGTCATTCGCGCATCGGGGCCACCCGTCACCGTCGGAGAGCCGGGAACGATTTCTGCCGGAGCCGGCACCGTCAGATCGAACCTGGCTGCAGTAGCGCAGAATACGATGCCGCCCGATCGTGCCGGTCTGCTGCCGGGGCTCGTGGTCGGAGATGTCTCGCACATGGACCAGACGGTGGCCGACAACTTCCGGGCAGCGGGGCTGACGCATCTGACGGCGGTGTCCGGGGCGAACTTCTCGATTCTGATCGGTGCGGTGCTGCTGGTGTTGCGCAGCATCGGGATCGGTCCGCGAGCCACGGTTGCAGTCGCGTTCGTCGTGCTCGTGGTGTTCGTGATCGTGGCGCGCCCGTCGCCGAGTGTGCTGCGCGCCGCCGTGATGGGTTCGATCGGGTTGTTGGCCCTGGTGACCGGCAGGCGGCGGCAGGCCGTACCGGCATTGTGCGGGGCGGTGCTGGGTTTGCTCGCATGGTGGCCGAGGTTGGCGGTCGACGTCGGATTCGTCCTGTCGGTCTTCGCTACGGCCGGGCTCGTCCTCGTCGCACCGATCTGGGTCGACTGGCTCCGAGCCCGCGGTTGGCCCAGGGCAGCAGCGGAGGTGGTGGCCGTCTCCGCAGCGGCGCACGCGGTGACTGCACCGGTTGTGGCGGCCATGACCGGCACGTTCAGTGTCGTGGGCGTCGTCGCGAACGTGGCGGTGGCACCGGTCGTCGCCCCGATCACGGTGGTGGGCATCGTGACGGCCGTGATCGCCACCGTCAGCACGTCCTTGGCCGAGCTGACAGCGCAGCTGGCGTCGGCACCCCTGTGGTGGTTGATCGCGGTGGCCGAGCGGGCCGCGTCGGTGCCCGTGGCGGGCATCGTCGTCCCCGACGGGCCCCGGGGTGCAGCACTGGCCGCTTTCGGAACGGCCGCACTGTTGGCGGCGTTGCGGTTTCGGGTACTGAGGTGGAGTGCTGCGGTGGCGGCAATCGCGGTACTGGCGATGTGGACTGCGCACCTGCTGTGGTGAGCCTCGTAGCGCGTACTGCCTCGGTGCATACGGATGCCCGAGCTGTCGGCCCCACATGGCACGATCACGGGTGTGACTTCGAGTGTGGCTCCTCTGCATCTGGTTCTCGGCGACGAGGAACTTCTGATGGATCGCGCGGTAGCGGCAATCGTGGCCCAGGTCCGTGCCAATGCCGCGATTCCCGGTGAAGACCTGCCGGTCACGCGGTTGCGTACCGGCGACGCCAGTGCGCCCGAACTTGCCGAGCTGCTCAGTCCGTCGTTGTTCGCGGAGGATCGCGTGGTCGTGCTCGAGGCAGCGGCCGAGGCAGGCAAGGACGCTGCGGCTCTGGTACTCGACGCGGCAACCGATCCGCCCGAGGGTGCGGTCGTGGTGGTGATGCACTCGGGCGGAGGTCGGGCCAAGGCCATGGTCGGTGCTCTGCAGAAGTGCGGAGCTCAGGTGCACGAGTGCGCCAAGCTCACCAAGCCCGCAGAACGCATCGACTTCGTGCGCGGTGAATTCCGTGCGGCCGACATTCGCGTGAGCGGGGAGGTGATCGAGGCTGTCGTCGAATCGGTCGGCAACGAGCTCCGCGAATTGGCCTCGGCCTGTTCGCAGTTGGTCTCCGATACCGGCGGCAAGGTCGATCTGGCGGCAGTGCGCCGCTATTACTCGGGTAAGGCCGAGGTCTCCGGATTCGATGTCGCCGACAAGGCGGTGATCGGAGACACGGCCGGCGCGCTCGAGGCTGTTCGCTGGGCGATGCATCGGGGGGTGGCACACGTGCTGCTGGCCGACGCCTTGGCCGATGCCGTACGCACCATCGCGCTCGTGGGTTCGGCCGGCCGCGGCGACCCGTTCCGGATGGCAAGTGAACTGGGCATGCCGCCGTGGAAGATCAAGAAGGCTCAGGGCCAGGCCCGCGGGTGGAACGGTCACTCCATCGCACAGGCGCTCCGGGTGGTCGCGCAACTGAACGCCGACGTCAAAGGTCAGGCAGCGGATGCGGATTACGCGGTCGAAAAGGCCGTATCGGAGGTCGCGAGCCTGGGCCGGTAACGCTCGAGAGGGTCAGCACCCGCGGCCGAACCCTTGTGACATCCCCGGCGCACGAAAAAGCCCGCTGCATCCGTGGGATGCAGCGGGCTCGGTCGAGCTCAGGGATGAATCAGAGCTTGTTGACTGCGAGAGCCAGTGCCGACTTCTTGTTGGCAGCCTGGTTCTTGTGGATGACGCCCTTGCTGGCGGCCTTGTCGAGCTTGCGGCCTGCATCGAGGAGAATCTCGGAAGCCTTGTCCTTGTCGCCCGCAGCCTGTGCCTCGCGGAACGAGCGGATGACGGTACGAAGGGAGGACTTCACCGACTGGTTGCGCAGGCGTGCACGCTCGTTGGTGAGAATCCGCTTCTTCTGGGACTTGATATTGGCCACGCGTAAAATCCTTCTTGTCTTCGTCGGTATTCCGGTCAGGGCGATCCATGCTGGAATGCCCGAAGTCTGCTGCAGGGCGTTGGAGCCCTGCGCCGAAGATCGAGAATACCAGCACAGCGGAGCAGAACCCAATTGGGTGCAGCCGTGACGATGTGTTTCGAGAATTTAACGATTCTACCGCGCCTAACTCCTGTCTCTGTAGCAACATGGCCAGGATGAGTCCGCGATCGGCAACGCATGCCGCCTCCAAGGCCAAAGCGACCAGAACGAAGTCAGCGGATCGCGTCGAACCCGAAGTGGACGGGGTTTTCGGCGGCTATTCCGACGTCGGGAAATACAGCCTTGCGTTCGACGAGATGTTCGACTCCGACGGCCGGACGAGGACCCCGTACAAGGGCATCCACACCGCCCTTGCCCCGGCGAACGCGTCCGACCTGGGCGCGAGGTCGGACGCTCTGGGGCGCGCCTTCGTCGACCAGGGCATCACGTTCTCCCTGTCCGGCCAGGAGCGTCCGTTTCCGCTCGACCAGGTTCCCCGCGTCATCGCGGCAGGGGAGTGGTCCCGGCTCGAGCGCGGCATCAAGCAACGCGTCAAAGCGCTCGAGATGTTCCTCGCAGACATCTACGGCGATCAGGAAATCCTGCGCGACGGCGTCGTGCCGAAGCGACTGATCACCTCGTGCGAGCACTTCCACCGCGAGGCCGTCGGCATCACACCACCCAACGGTGTCCGAATCCACGTGGCCGGGATCGACCTGGTCCGTGACGCACAGGGCACGTTCCGCGTCCTCGAGGACAATCTTCGTTCGCCCTCCGGTGTGTCGTACGTCATGGAGAACCGGCGCACCATGGCCCGCGTTTTTCCGGACCTGTTCGCCAGTCACCGCGTGCGTGCCGTCGGCGATTACGCCTCGCACCTGTTGCGCGCATTGCGTTCTGCCGCGGCACTCAACGAGGCCGACCCCACGGTGGTGGTGCTGACCCCTGGCGTGGCCAACTCTGCGTACTTCGAGCACTCGTTGCTCGCCCGGCTGATGGGCGTCGAACTCGTCGAGGGACGCGATCTGTTCTGCCGAGACAACATCGTCTACATGCGCACCACCGAGGGCGAGCGTCAGGTCGACGTCATCTACCGACGCATCGACGACGACTATCTCGACCCGATGCAGTTCCGACCGGACTCGGTCCTGGGCGTGGCCGGCCTCGTCAACGCAGCCCGGGCAGGCAACGTGGTCATCTCCAGCGCCGTCGGAAACGGCGTCGGCGACGACAAACTCGTCTACACCTACGTGCCCACGATCATCGACTACTACATGGGCGAGAAGCCGTTGCTCGCCAACGTCGACACGTTCCGATGCTGGTTGGACGACGAGTGCGAAGAAGTACTGGACCGCATCGACGAGTTGGTGATCAAGCCGGTCGAAGGGTCCGGTGGTTACGGCATCGTCTTCGGCCCCGACGCGTCGCCGAAGGAATTGGCGACCATCAGCAAGAAGGTTCGCGCAGATCCGCGCGGCTGGATCGCGCAGCCCGTCGTGCAGCTCTCGACGGTGCCCACCAAGATCGGTGACCGCTTGGTTCCCCGGCACGTGGACCTTCGGCCGTTCGCGGTCAACGACGGCGACGACGTCTGGGTATTGCCCGGAGGGTTGACCCGAGTGGCGCTGCCGGAAGGCTCGTTGGTGGTCAACTCGAGCCAGGGCGGTGGCAGCAAGGACACCTGGGTGCTCGCCACCCGCACCTCGCAGGAGGAGCAGGAACTGGCGGGCGAGGAGATCGTCAGCGTGCCGCCGGAGTCTCCGATGGTCGAACAGGGCCCGGAACTGACGATGGATCAGCAGCAGCAGCAGCAGCAGCAGCAACAGCAACAACAGCAGGTAACGAACTCGGACTCGAACGGCGGTGGACAGTAAATGCTCGCGCGCAACGCAGAGTCGCTCTACTGGATCGGACGGTACGTCGAGAGAGCGGACGACACAGCCCGCATTCTCGACGTCACCGTCCATCAGCTTCTCGAAGATGCCACGGTCGATCCCGACCACATCTCGCGAGTGTTGTTGCGAGTGCTCGGTTTCAAGCACGAGCCGGACGTCTCTCTCGACGTGTGGTCGCTCACGGAGTTGGTGGCATTCAGCCGTGACGGACTCGGCTCCATCGTCGATTCGCTGTCGAGCGCACGCGAAAACGCCCGTGGCGCTCGCGAAGTCACGTCGAGTGAGATGTGGGAGTGCCTCAACACCACCTACAACGGATTGAACGAGCGCATCAGAGCGTCCAAGCGCACGGGCCCGGCAGAATTCTTCAGCTACATCGAGGAACGGGCCGCGATGTTCGCCGGGCTGGCCGATTCGACCCTCAGCCACGACGACGGCTATCGATTCCTGTTGCTCGGCCGCTCGGTGGAGCGCATCGACATGATCGTTCGGCTGTTGCTCTCGCGCGCAGGCGATCGACCGTCGTCGCCGGCATGGGTCACCGTTCTGCGATCCGCCGGTGCACACGACACCTACCTGCGTACCTACCGCGGCGCTCTCGATGCCCAGCGAGTTCTGGAATTCATGTTGTTGGACAGGCTCTTTCCGCGTTCGGTGTTCTACGCACTGAACGAGGCGGAACGGTCGCTCGATCAGCTCGACCACCAGCCGAACAGTCGTGTCGGTGCTCGCGCCGAGGCGCAGCGACTACTCGGTCGCGCGCGCAGCGAACTCGAATTCCTCCGCCCCGGTGAGATTCTCGACGACCTCCAGGACCGTCTGTTGGCGCTGCAGGAAACCTGCCGCGAACTGGGCGAGGCCATCTCCAAGCAGTACTTCCATGCCGCGCCCTGGGTGGCGTGGACGGACGCCGGATCCGGCACATACGAAGATCAATTGGAAGGTGAACTGTGAGCTGGCGTATGCGTGTGGTGCACACCACCGGCTATCAGTACGACGCGCCGGTGACTTCGTCGTACAACGAAGCTCGGTTGACGCCGCGAAGTGACAACCGGCAGAACGTCATTCTGAACCGGGTCGAGACCAACCCCGTGACGCGCTCCTACCGTTACACCGACTACTGGGGTACGGCGGTGACGGCATTCGACCTGCATGCACCGCACACCGAACTCGAGGTGACCGGCTCTTCGGTGGTCGAGACCGATCCGTTCGTCTACCCCGACGAGAACGCGTCCTGGGACGAATTGGCCAGCGATCCGGTCACCGACCGCTTCAACGAGGTGCTCGACAACACGGTCTACGTACCGAAGAACCGTCAGCTCGCGTCGGTGGCGAAGAAGCTGTCGAAGGGACTGCCGCCGCAGGAATCGGTGGTCGAGATCTCGAACTGGGTCAACCAGGAGATGTCGTACGTGCCGGGTACCACCGGAGTGCACACGTCGGCCGTCGAGGCGTGGTCGGAGAAGAAGGGTGTCTGCCAGGACTACGCCCACCTGACCTTGTTGATGCTGCGCAGCATCGGTATCCCGAGCCGCTACGTCTCGGGCTACCTGCACCCGAAGAAGCAGGCGGCGATCGGCGCGACCGTCGAGGGCCAGAGTCACGCGTGGATCGAAGCGTGGACCGGTGCCTGGTGGGGCTACGACCCGACCAACGCGATCGCTGTCAACGAGCAGCACGTCTCGGTGGGCCTGGGACGCGACTACGCCGACGTGCCTCCGCTCAAGGGCATCTTCTCCGGCGGCGGTTCGACGGCACTCGACGTCGTCGTGGAAATCACGCGACTGGCCTAGCGTCGTGCGTGTTGTGCGTAGCGGTGACCACGCACAACACGCACGACGTCAGTTCCAGCCGAAGTCTCGACGCAATCGCGCTGCGACGGAGTCGAACTGGGGCTTGCTCAGAATTGCGCCCTCGCGTCGGATGCCCTCCTCGGGCACGTCGAGAACTCGATCCAGACGAATCCAGCTCGGACGACCCTCGGCGTCCCAGGAACCGGATCCGATCGATTGCCAGTCGCGGTCACCGTCGCGGCTGCTCTGGCTCGACAGCATCAGGCCGAGCAGATGGTTTCCCTCGCGCCCGATGACGAGCACTGGGCGATCCTTGCCCTGCGTGGCGTCTTCCTCGTAGGTGACCCAGGTCCAGACGATCTCACCCGGATCGGCTTTGCCGTCCAGATCGGGGGAGTACTCGATGGTGCGGGCACGCTGGGCCGTCGGCCGCGTCTGCGACGCCACCGGTCGGCCGGGCCGCGGACCCGGGGCGGCAGTGTTCGTGGTGTTCCCACTGATCGCGTCCTTGCCCTTCTGCAGGGCACCGGACTTCTGCAGTTGACGCAGCAGCCGCGGGCCCTCACGCATCGCGATCTTGCCCAGTTCCTTGCCGAATCTGCTCCAATTGCCTGCCATGCGGCGAGTGTAGCTATCTCGACGTCGCTGCTCACAGCCCGAACCACGGTGGCAGAACGGTGGACACGGACAGCCGAGGACAGCGCACCGTCCTCGGCGTGGGACGATGGAGAAACCCGTTCGCTCATTTTCGAACACGCCAGCCGAAGGATACGAGTGCCCAGCTTCGCCGACACGACGTTCACCGATCCGTCGAGGATCAGGAACTTCTGCATCATCGCCCACATCGACCACGGTAAGTCGACGCTGGCCGACCGGATGTTGCAGCTCACGGGCGTCGTCGACGATCGGTCGATGCGCGCGCAGTATCTCGACAGGATGGATATCGAGCGCGAGCGCGGAATCACCATCAAGGCGCAGAACGTGCGACTGCCGTGGGTCATCGACGACGAAGAGTTCGTCCTGCACCTCATCGACACTCCCGGTCACGTCGACTTCACCTACGAGGTCTCCCGCGCGCTCGAAGCGTGCGAAGGTGCGGTGCTCCTCGTCGACGCGGCACAGGGCATCGAGGCGCAGACACTGGCCAACCTGTACCTCGCTCTGGACAAAGAGCTCACGATCATTCCGGTGCTCAACAAGATCGATCTCCCCGCTGCCGACCCGGATCGCTACGCCGCCGAGATCGCCCACATCATCGGGTGCGAGGCCGACGACGTCCTGCGGGTGTCCGGCAAGACCGGTGTGGGCGTGGAAGAACTGCTCAACGAGGTCGTCAAGTTGGTGCCGGCTCCGGTCGGCAACCCCGACGGCCCGGCCCGTGCGATGATCTTCGACTCGGTCTACGACACCTACCGCGGCGTCGTCACCTACGTACGAGTGGTCGACGGCGCACTCAACCCGCGCGAGAAGGTCACCATGATGTCGACCGGCTCGACGCACGAGTTGCTCGAGGTCGGCATCGTCTCGCCCGATCCCAAGGCCACCAAGGGCTTGGGCGTCGGCGAGGTCGGTTACCTCATCACCGGAGTCAAGGACGTCCGCCAGTCCAAGGTGGGCGACACCGTCACCACGTTCCGCAAGGGCGCAACCGAGCCGCTGACCGGCTACCGCGAGCCCCGGCCGATGGTGTATTCGGGCCTCTACCCGCTCGACGGCTCGGACTATCCGGACCTGCGCGACGCGCTCGAGAAACTGCAGCTCAACGACGCGGCCCTGACGTACGAGCCGGAGACCTCCGTGGCACTCGGATTCGGTTTCCGCTGCGGCTTCCTCGGATTGCTGCACATGGAGATCACCCGTGAGCGGCTCGAACGCGAATTCAACCTGGACCTGATCTCGACCTCACCGAACGTGGTCTACCGCGTCGAGATGGAGGACGGTGCCGAGCACATCGTCACCAACCCGTCGTACTGGCCCGAGGGCAAGGCGCGTGAAGTCTTCGAGCCCATGGTCAAGTGCACGATCATCTCGCCCAGCGAGTTCATCGGCTCGATCATGGAGCTCTGTCAAGGACGCCGCGGCGAACTGGGCGGCATGGACTACCTCTCCGAGACCCGGGTGGAGCTGCGCTACACGATCCCGATGGCCGAGATCATCTTCGACTTCTTCGACATCCTGAAGTCACGTACTCGTGGATACGCCAGCCTCGATTACGAGGAGATCGGCGAGCAGAGCGGTGCGCTGGTGAAGGTCGACATCCTGCTCCAGGGCGAGGCCGTCGACGCATTCAGCGCGATCGTCCACAAGGATGCCGCTGCGGCCTACGGCAACAAGATGACGACCAAGCTCAAGGAACTGATTCCGCGTCAGCAGTTCGAGGTGCCGATCCAGGCCGCCATCGGATCGCGCATCATCGCCCGCGAGAACATTCGCGCGATCCGGAAGGACGTGTTGGCCAAGTGCTACGGCGGCGACATCAGCCGCAAGCGCAAGCTGCTCGAGAAGCAGAAAGAGGGCAAGAAGCGGATGAAGACGATCGGACGCGTCGAGGTGCCGCAGGAAGCCTTCGTCGCCGCACTGTCCTCGGAGTCCTCCTCGGACAAGCCCAAGAAGTAGCCGGACCTCACACCTCTTTTACCGACTGCGCGCCCCGGTTCGCTTCGGATCAGGGGCGCGCAGTCGTTCACGGGGGCGCTCGGTCCCACGAATCGTGTCGCTGACGGCGGCGAGTAGGTTTCGAAGCTGTGACTACGCCGATCCTGAAGCAATTGCGTGTTCCTGTCGTCGGTGCCCCCATGGCGGGCGGCCCGAGTACTCCCGAACTCGCTCGGGCGATCTCGGAGGCCGGCGGTCTCGGCATGATCGCCGGCGCACTACTGACACCCGAGGCCTTCGCAGCGCAGATCGATTCGGTTCGAGGGCTGCAATTCGGGGTCAATCTCTTCCTGCCGGAGGAGCCGTCCGGTGCCGACGTAGCGTCCTACGCGGAACATCTGGCGTCCTGGTTCGAGCGGTACGACGCGGAACCTGGGGAGCTGGTGCGTCGAGACGACTTCTACGCAGAGAAGTTCGCCTGGCTGCTCGAGCACCCGGTGCCGGTGGTCTCGAGCACGTTCGCGACGTTCGATGCGGACGAGGTAGCTCAATTGCACGCCGTCGGGACCGAGGTATGGGCCACCGTCGCCACTGCGTCCGACGCGTCCGTGGCCACGGCCAACGGCGTCGACGCTCTGGTGGTGCAGGGGCCCGAAGCCGGTGGCCATCGAGGTACCTTCGACGGGTCGGCCCCGGACGAGCCCTTGGCCGAACTGCTCGTTGCCGTCCGCGAGATCTCGGAACTGCCTCGTATCGCCGCAGGTGGATTGATGGACGGCAATGACATTGCGCCGCTGCTGGATTCGGGTGCCGCTCATGCGGCGCAGCTCGGAACGGCGTTCTTGAACACCCCGGAGGCCGGTACCAAACCGGTGCACCGCGAACAGCTGACACTGGCACCGAGTACTGCGGTGACGAGGGCGTTCTCCGGCCGTCCTGCGCGAGGTCTGGTGAACGAGTTCATGGCCGCGAACTCGGAGGCCGCACCGTTGGCGTACCCCGATCTGCATTATCTGACCGCACCGATGCGCGCCAAGGCCGCTGCAGCAGGCGATCCGTCGGGACTGTCGATGTGGGCCGGCACCGGTCATCGACGTGCGCAGGCAAAGCCTGCGGCCGAGCTGATCGCCGAATGGGCGAAGCAACTCGGCCGCTGAAGCCCTTACCTGATCACGGGTTGGTGTGCGCGGGCTGGAAGTGTCCCGAGGCCTGGGCTTCCTCGGCTCGGATGACGTGGACCACCGCGTTGATGAGGGCGAGGTGCGTGAACGCCTGCGGGAAGTTGCCGAGGTGACGGCCGGTGCGATGGTCGATCTCCTCGGCGTAGAGCTTGAGCGGACTCGCGTAGCCGAGCAGCCGTTCGCAAAGATGCTTCGCGCGGGGCAGTTCGCCGATCTCGACCAGGGCAGAGACCAGCCAGAACGAGCAGATCGTGAACGTGCCTTCCTCACCAGCCAATCCGTCGTCGGTGGTATCTGTTCGGTAGCGCAGCACCAATCCGTCCTCGGTCAACTCGTCGGCGATGGCAAGTACCGTGGCACGGATTCGGTCGTCGTCGGCCGGCAGGAATCGCAGCAGCGGTGCCAGTAGCAACGACGCGTCCAGCGAGGGATCTCCGTAGCGCTGGGTCAGCACCCCGCGTGCGTCGGTGCCGTGTTCGAGGATGTCGGCCTTGATCTCGTCCGCGATCTCGTTCCACTGGTCCGAGTAGTCCTTCTCGCCGTGGATATCGGCGAGCTTCGCTCCGCGATCCAGCGCGACCCAACACATCAGCTTCGAGGACGTGAAGTGCTGCGGTTCGCCGCGCACCTCCCAGATGCCACGGTCCGGTTTGCGCCAGTTGGCGATGGCCTCCTCGACCTGGCGTTTGAGCAGTGGCCACAGGAATTCCGGAACATGCTCACGAGACTTCACGTGTAGGTACACCGAGTCGAGCATGGTGCCCCAGATGTCGTGTTGCTCTTGGTCGTAGGCCCCGTTGCCGATGCGTACCGGCCGCGCGCCGTCGTATCCGGACAGGTGTGGCAGCTCGCTCTCGTCGAGGGTCTTCTCGCCGCCGATTCCGTACATCACCTGCAGCGGATTCACCTCGCCGTTGGCCGTCGTCGCCACGTCGGATATGAAGGCGAAGAAGTCGTTCGCCTCGCGGTCCAGGCCGAGCGTGTACAGGCCCCACAGTGCGAACGTCGAATCACGAACCCAGGTGTAGCGATAATCCCAGTTGCGTTCTCCACCAGGTGTTTCCGGGAGCGAGGTGGTCGAGGCGGCGAGCAGGGCACCCGTGGGCGCGTAGGTCAACCCCTTGAGGGTGAGAGCGCTGCGCTGGAGGTAGCCGCGCCAGGGGTGATCGGGGAACCGCCCGATCGTGATCCATTGCCGCCAACATTCCGACGTCTGCCACATCTTGCTGGCAGCTTCCTCGAACGTCTGCGGCGCAGGAAGGTCGGACCAGGACAGCGCGACGAAGACGTTGTCGCCCTCGGTCATTCGGGTTCGAGCTCGTGCTTCACGACCCTCGATGCCGATACGAAGGTTGGTGGTCAACTTCAGCGTGGGCTGGTCACCGTCTGCGCTCGCCTCGCAGGTTGCCGTCGTCTCCTCGTACACCTTGCCGGTGTATTCCCAGTTCGCGGGTGCCCGGTGATAATCGAACGCGGGCTCGCAGCTCATTTCCAATTCGACTGTGCCGCTGACACATTTGATGGTGCGAAGCAGGATGTGTTCGGCATCCCAATCGCTGGGCGCACGTTTGTGTGTGCGCGAACGTTGATCGGTGTTGTGCCACGGTCCCATCACCAACGCATCGCGCACGATGAGCCACCCGGTCTCGGTCTGCCACGTGGTCTCGACGATCAGACCGCCCGGCAGGTATCGCCGGGCCGCAGGGACCGATTGGCCGTAGGGTCCGACGCGAAAGTGGCCGGCACTGCGATCGAGAATGGCACCGAAGATGCTGGGGGAGTCGGGTCGGGGTACACACATCCACTCGACGGAGCCGTTGCGTGCTATCAAACAGGTCGTCTCGCAGTCCGAGAGGAACGCGTAGTCGTCGATCGGCGGAAAAGCACTGCGATAGGACGTCAGGGTGGAGACCGGCGCGTCGGTGCTTCCCAACGCTCCCTGAACTTCGATCCCACCCAACCCCGGATGGCCGGATCCCATCGCGGGCTCGTCGGCCACGGGGGGCACGGGCGAAACTTCATCGAATGCCGTCATGGCGTAATCATCGACTTCTCGATGGCCGTCGTCCACTGCAGGTCGCCGCTCGGCGTGGCGTGGCCGTCGAACATGCTGGTTTAAGCTGCGAGGGTGGAACCGGTTGCGCGATGGTGGGACGGCGTCGAACTGTGGGTGACGGGTATGCCGTTCGTACCGCAGGCGATCGTTGTGCTGCTGGTGATCGTGCCGATTGCGTTCCTGCTGGCGCGTGTGTTCGATCGCCTGCTCGCGGTGGTCCTGCGCCTGCTCGGTCGCGACGCCCGCGCTGCCCGCGAGGCACAGACGTCGACCGGTGCCTCCACCACGACTAAGGATGGACAGTAATGCCACGATCTCGGGTCACACTGGCGCTCATCGCGCTGCTGGCGCTGGTTGTCATTGCCTGGCTCCTCACTCGGTAAGGGCCTCGTCGGCGGGTCCGTCTGCTGAATTAGAGTCCGCCCTGAACCTCTGCTAGATTTCTGACCGTGTCTTCTGCCGCCGAGTACCGCGTCCGCCATCAGTTGGCGTTGATTGCTGTCGGCATGCTGGCAGTCGCCGATATCGACTGTTGTTGATCCTCCCTCCGTCGAATCGGTGATGTCGGTCGGCTCGGACGTGCGTCCATCTCGCACGTCGGGGGCTGCCGACGATCTCCCTCACCCACAGTGCATTCACGCTGCCGCGGTGTGCCCGGTTCGAGCAGGGTTGTGACGACTTCCGACCACTTCGTGTCCACGACACACCATTGATGAAAGGCCATCATTCGATGAGGCACAGCTCTCGTTACCTGCTGACAACATTCGCCGCTGTGGGAGCCCTCGTTCTCACTGCGTGCGGAGGTGGTTCGAGCGATGTCGTCGGCGGCGGATCGGACACCGCGAGCGGCCCCGCACTGACCCTCGTGGGCTACGCCGTCCCCAAGAACGGTTGGGACGCAATCGGTCCCGCGTTCGCGGCTACCGAGGACGGCGAGGGAACCGCAATCAACGCCGACTACGGCGCATCGGGCAATCAGTCTCGCAAGGTGGCCGACGGCGCGCCCGCAGACATCGTCAACTTCTCGGTCGAGCCGGACATCACTCGACTCGTCAAGGCCGGAAAGGTCGACGAGGACTGGAACCAGAACGCGTACGGCGGAGTGCCGTTCGGCTCCGTGGTGACCATCGTGGTGCGCGAGGGCAATCCGAAGAACATCCGTACCTGGGACGACCTGATCAAGCCCGATGTTCAGGTGATCAGTCCGAGCCCACTCAGCTCCGGCTCCGCCAAGTGGAATCTGCTCGCGCCGTACGCGGCGAAGAGCAACGGCGGCCAGGACAAGCAGGCCGGTCTCGATTTCGTTCGTACTCTCGTCTCCGATCACTTTCCGGTGCAGCCCGAATCGGGCCGCGCAGCAACGGAAGCCTTCCTGCAGGGCCAGGGTGATGCGCTGCTCAGCTACGAGAACGAGGCCCTGCTCATCGAGGAGCAGGGACAGAAGGTGGAGCACGTGGATGTGCCCGTCACCTTCCGCATCGACAATCCGGTCGCAGTGATCAACAGCAGTGCGAATCTCGATCGGGCCAACGCACTCAACGATTTCATCTACACCGACGAGGGGCAGAAGATCTGGGCCGAGGCAGGATTCCGGCCGACGAACCCCGATATCGCCTCGGAGTACTCCGACACTTTCTTCACCCCCGAAAAGCTTTACACCATCGACGATCTCGGTGGGTGGACACAGGTCGACGCAGATCTCTTCGGCGACAACGGCGCAATCACGACGATCTATCAGGAAAGTACTCGGTAGAAATCGATGCAATCTTCGACCACCGACACCGCAACTGCGGGTTCGCCGGTCCCGCCCGGTACGAAACCTCGGTTCCGTGCCGGGCGGGAAGGCCGTAAGTTCAGAGGCCCTGGGTCGGTAGGGCCGATGGGTCTCGGGGTCGCCGTGTTGTGGCTGAGCGTCATCGTGTTGCTCCCGTTGGCAGCGTTGACAGTTCAGTCGTTCGACGACGGACTGGCCGGCTTCTGGGATGCGGTCACCGTGCCGCGTGCAGTGGCCACGTTCAAGGTCACCCTCCTGGTATCCGTCGCGGCGGCAGTGATCAATCTGTTCCTGGGCACCCTCATCGCGTGGGTCCTGGTGCGGGACGAGTTCCCAGGTAAGCGATTCGTCAACGCGCTGATCGATCTGCCCTTCGCGCTACCGACCATCGTCGCCAGTCTGGTTCTGCTCTCGCTCTACGGCCCGGCGAGTCCGATCGGTCTGGTGTTCAACGCGACCAAGCCCGCAGTCATCGTCGCGCTGCTGTTCGTCACGTTGCCGTTCGTGGTCCGTGCGGTGCAGCCGGTGCTCATCGAACTCGACAAGGACGTCGAGCAGGCGGCCGCCTCGCTCGGGGCGAACAACTGGACCATCTTTCGGCGCATCGTTCTGCCCGTGCTGCTACCGGCGGTGCTGTCGGGCGGCGGCCTCGCGTTCGCTCGCGCGATCGGCGAATTCGGCTCGGTGGTGCTCATCGGCGGAAACATCCCCGACGACACTCAGGTCGCCTCGCAGTACATCCGCGAGCTGATCGAGTACGACCGGCCGATCGATGCCGCGGCAATCTCGGTGGTGCTGTTGGCAATTGCCTTCGCAGTGCTGTTCGTGCTGCGCATCGTCGGGAACCGGTTGGCCAGACGCGAGGAGCAGCTCTCGTGAAGATCAGCCTTCCGGTCAAGCTGTCCCTGCGCACGATTGCGCTGATCTATCTCGCGGTACTGGTGCTGTTTCCGCTCGCGGCCATCCTGTATCGCACGTTCGAGGATGGCGTGGTGTCGTTCTTCGAGCAGATCACCACTCCTGCGGCGCAATCGGCCCTGCAACTGTCGCTGTTGATCGTTGCCATCGTGGTACCGATCAACGTCGTGTTCGGTGTGGTCACCGCGCTGGCGTTGGTACGAGGGCGGTTCCGGGGTAAAGGCGTACTCGAAGCGATCGTCGATCTGCCGTTCGCGGTGTCGCCGATCATCACCGGTGTCGCCCTGATTCTGCTCTGGGGTGCCAACGGGTGGTTCGGAGGCGTCGAAAGCCTGGGCTTCAAGGTGATTTTCGCGCTTCCCGGCATGGTGATAGCGACCATATTCGTGACGTTGCCGTTCGTCGTCCGCGAGGTCGAGCCGGTCCTGTACGAGATCGGCGAAGAGCAGGAAGAAGCAGCATCGACCTTGGGCGCTAGCTCGTGGCAGACGTTCTGGCGTATCACTCTGCCGGCGATTCGGTGGGGCCTGACCTACGGCGTCGTACTCACCGTTGCGCGGTCGCTCGGCGAGTTCGGTGCCGTCATCATGGTGTCGACCAACCTGCCCGGCATATCGCAAACCCTGACGCTGCTGGTCAACTCACGGTACGAGGACTTCAATCAACAGGGCGCGTACGCCGCGTCCACGCTACTGATGGCGATCGCCGTCGTCGTGCTGCTGCTGATGACGGTTCTCGACAAGAAGAGGACGAAGTAATGACCGAGAAATCCTCCGAGATCGAGATCTCCGTCGTCGGTGCCAACAAGCACTACGGCGATTTCGCCGCCCTCGACAACGTCAGCATCGACATCCCCAAGGGATCGTTGACGGCGTTGCTCGGCCCCAGCGGGTCGGGCAAGTCCACTTTGCTGCGGTCGATCGCCGGCCTCGAGCAACTCGACTCCGGTCGGGTGGTGCTCGCCGGCCAGGACGTGACGTGGGTCAGCCCGCAGCGTCGCGAGATCGGCTTCGTCTTCCAGCACTACGCGGCGTTCAAGCACCTCACGGTGCGAGACAACGTCGCGTTCGGTCTGCAGATTCGCAAGCGCCCCAAGGCCGAGATCGCCAAGAAGGTGGACGAGCTCCTCGAGATCGTCGGGCTGGCCGGTTTTCAGAGCCGATACCCGGCACAGCTGTCCGGAGGGCAGCGGCAACGTATGGCGCTGGCACGCGCACTCGCCGTCGATCCGCAGGTCCTTCTTCTCGACGAGCCCTTCGGTGCCCTCGATGCCAAGGTGCGTGCCGATCTCCGGACGTGGCTGCGTCGCTTGCACGACGAGGTGCACGTCACCACCGTGCTGGTGACCCATGATCAGGAAGAAGCGCTCGACGTCGCCGATCGAATCGCGGTGCTGAACAAGGGCAGGATCGAACAGGTCGGCACCCCGGAAGATCTCTATGATCGGCCGGCCAACAATTTCGTGATGTCGTTCCTCGGTCAGGTGGCCAAGCTCAACGGACTCCTGGTGCGCCCGCACGACATTCGTGTCGGACGCGACCCGTCGTTGGCTCAGGCACAGGCGAGCGGGACGGCCGAATCGGCCGGTGTGACGCGTGCTGTCGTCGAACGGGTGGTCCACCTCGGCTTCGAGGTGAAGGTGGAGCTGAAGAACGCGGCCACCGGCGAGTTGTTCGCAGCGCAGATCACGCGCGGCGACAGCGAGGCGCTGGGGCTCCGCGAGGGCGAAACCGTGTACGTCCGCGCGACGCGAGTCCCGACGATCACCGATCAGGCCGCCACCGCCTCGGCCTGATCCGGTGGGTGCCCCGGCGGCCCGTCATACCGGCGTGAACGCGTTGAACCCGGGTGTGAAGAGCGGCCCGACGGTCTCGGTTCCGAAGCTGAAGACACCGAGTACGGTCGGCGTGCCGTTGAGGAACATCACCAGCGGACCGCCGCTGTCTCCGTAGCCTGCCTGGACCGACCGCGCCCGATCGAGTGTCGTTGCGTCGGTGATCGTTCTGTCCTGGGCGCACAGGAGTGGTGTTTCGGCGGCTGTTCGTCCGGTTGCCGTTCTGCAGTCGGAGGTGGACATGATCTCGAGTTCGCCGGAAAGCAGGACATCGGATTTCGAGTTCTCCGGTGTCCAGCCGTGTCCGTAGAACCGGGCACGCGTACCTGGTTCGGGTACGGCGGACGCGCGGGCGAGCGGTTCTACGCCGTCCACGGGATGTGCCAGGGTGAGCTCGGCGATGTCGCCGGATGCCGATGCGCGATCGATGTTCTCGGGGTCCGTCGTCGACGGGATCAGACGAAAGTCCGGTGAGATCGACACCGACACAACGGGAATCTCGTGCAGCGACGGGTCGCTCAACGACTGTGCGCCGATTGCTGCGGTGAGCTGCTCGGGTGGCAGGGGCGTGGCCGGAGCTGTCAGCGTGAGCGACGCCGGGTCGACGACGCAATGAGCTGCGGTCACGATGCGGTCGGGCGCGATCAGGGCTCCGCCACATTGGTGCCGGGTGAGTGCATCGGTTGCGCCCGGAACGACGCCGGGTGCCAGCAGAACGGAGGCGAAGGCTGCGGCGAGCGTGGCGTCGGCCTCCGATTGTGGGACGGGCGATCCGCCCGACATCGCGGTCGCCGGCGGCGTACAGCCCACACTGGCGACAGCGGCGAGGAGAAACGACGCGGCGAGAACTTTCGGTGTGCGTGACATGGGTCCAGTGTTCGCGGTCGGGCGTCATTGCGAATCGGACCGGAGATGTATCGAATCACGCGGTCGTACATCTCACGCAGTACGGTTGGGCCGAGTCAGCTGCCCGACAATCGCGTCGTAGCGCCTGGACGCAAGCTCGGCTACCGCTGGGTGCGGGCCGATGACGTCGGCGTACGTCACGTTCGGGACGTCCTCGAGCACCCGTGCGATGCGGTCGGTGAGTCTGCCGGGTGCCAGGAACCAGGGTGCCACCACGATTCGGGTGGCGCCCATCGCATGCAACTGTGCCACCGCGTCCAGTGCACACGGTTCGACGGACGTTGCGAAACAGGTGACAGCTCCCGCCCAGCCCGTGCCCGACGCCAGTTCGTTCGCCACCCGGCGGCTGCGGTCGTTCGCACCGGAATCACTGGAACCGACAGCGGCCAGGGCAACCCCGACGGTCGAATCGTCGAGCAGTGCGCCCGAGTCGAGAACGCGATCGCGAACGGCGTCGACGAGAAGGCGGTCGTCGCCCAGAACCTCGGACTGACCGATCGATACGTGTGGGTGCCGCGCACGCGCCGCAGTCAGTAAGACGGGCAGGTCCACTCTCGCGTGGAAAGCACTGCCCAACAGCAGGGGCACCGCGACGATGCGGGCATGTCCTGCCTCGGCCAGATCGTCGAGCACCTGCTCGACGGCGGGTTCACTGAGGTCGAGAAACGCGACGCGCACATCGAGGTCCGGTCGCCGTCGACGCAGAACGTCGACGGCGCGAAGGATCGTCTCGCACGAGCGGGGATCGCGGCTGCCGTGGGCCACCGCGAGCAGAGCCGTCACGCCGGAACTGCCGACCCCAGCTCGACAGCAGCCAACGCGTTGCCCACCAGGCCGGCCGCCAGTGTGTTCCCACCGGCCGGATCGATCAGCAGGAAGCTTCCGGTGTGCCGGTTGACGGCGTAGTCGTCGGCCACGATCGGTTCGGCAACTCGAACGGAGATCCGTCCGATCTCGTTGAGCTCCAACGACTCCGGTCCCTCGTGCGCAGTGAGCTCCTGCTCGTCGAAGCGCTCCACCAGAGACCCGACGATGGCCTGGGTGGTGCGTGTTCCGTGCTTGAGCAGCAGGCGAGCGCCCGGGCGAAGAGGCTTCTCCGCGAGCCAGCACACGGTTGCCTCGAAGTCGCCGATCGGTTCCGGTGCGTCCTGCGGGGACGCGATGGTATCGCCGCGCGAGACGTCGACATCGTCGGCCAGCACGAGAGTGACACTGCGTCCGGCATGAGCGGTACGCAGCTCGCCGTCGGCGGTGTCGATGCGCTCGACAGTTGTTCGGGTGCCGGACGGCAGGATGACGACCTCGTCGCCCACCTCGACCGTGCCCGCCGCTACCTGACCGGCATAACCGCGGTAGTCCGGGAATTCGGCTGTGCGAGGACGAATGACGTACTGCACGGGGAAGCGCAGACCGACACGGTGCGGTTCGGCATCGACCGGTACCGACTCGAGGTGCTCGATGAGGGTGGGCCCGTCGTAGTACGGGGTCTTGTCGGATTTCACGGCGACGTTGTCACCGTGCAACGCCGAGACCGGTATTTCGATGACGTCCTCGCTGGACCACCCGAGTGAGGAAGTCAGCGAATTGAACTCGGCCGAGATTTCGGCGAACACCGTTGCCGGATCCTCGACCAGGTCGATCTTGTTGACGGCGAGCACCAGACGCGGAACACCGAGCAGAGCCAGAACGGCTGCGTGCCTACGGGTCTGGGTGATCACGCCTTTACGGGCATCGACGAGCAGGATGACGAGCTGGGCCGTCGATGCACCGGAGACGGTGTTGCGGGTGTACTGCACGTGGCCGGGGGTATCGGCGAGAACGAAGGACCGCTGCGGCGTCGCGAAGTAGCGGTACGCGACATCGATGGTGATGCCCTGTTCGCGTTCCGCGCGCAAGCCGTCGACCAGGAGGGAGAGGTCGGGAGTGGCCAGACCCTTGTCCACGGATGCACGCGTGACGGCGTCGATCTGATCTGCCAGAACGGATTTGGTGTCGTACAACAGCCGTCCGACGAGAGTGGACTTGCCATCGTCGACGCTGCCCGCGGTGGCGAGGCGAAGAAGCTGGGTGCCGCGAGTGGAGCCTGCGGAATGACCATTGGATGTGCTCGTGCTGCTCATCAGAAGTATCCTTCTCGTTTGCGATCTTCCATGGCAGCTTCGGACACGCGGTCGTCGCCGCGAGTGGCTCCGCGCTCGGTCAGCCTGGACGCGGCCACCTCGGCGAGGATTGCCTGGTTGTCGGCGGCCTCGGACAGCACGGCTCCGGTGGTGGATCCGTCGCCGACGGTGCGGTAGCGCACCGAGAGTGTCTGCAACTCCTCGCCTTCGGCCGGCCCGCCCCAGACGCCGGGCGTCATCCACATGCCGTCGCGCTGGTACACCGGACGCTGATGGGCGTAGTAGATGCTCGCCAACTCCACGTCGTCGCGGGCGATGTAGCGCCAGATGTCGAGTTCGGTGAAGTTGCTGAGCGGGAACACCCGTACCTGCTCGCCGGGAGAGTGCTTGCCGTTGTACAGGTTCCACAGTTCCGGACGTTGCTTCTTGGGCTCCCATTGCCCGAAAGCATTGCGCAGCGAGAAGATTCGCTCTTTCGCACGGGCGCGTTCCTCGTCGCGTCGGGCACCGCCGAACACGGCGTCGAACCGGTTCTCGGAGATCGCGTCGAGCAACGGCACTGTCTGCAACGGGTTACGGATGCCGTCGGGACGTTCGGTGAGACGGCCGTCGGCCAGGTACTCCTCGACGCTGGCCACGTGCAGTCGCAGGTTGTACTTCGCGACCACGTGATCGCGGAAGTCCAGCACCTCCTGCAGGTTGTGGCCGGTATCGACATGCAGCAGGGCGAACGGCAGGGGAGCCGGCCAGAAGGCCTTGATGGCCAGATGCAGCAGAACCGTCGAGTCCTTACCGCCCGAGAACAGAATGACGGGGCGCTCGAATTCGCCGGCCACCTCTCGGAAGATGTGGATGGCTTCGGATTCGAGCGCGTCGAGGGTGTCGAACCGATCTGCGTCGAGATGGGTTCGACCGACGGTTGCCGTCGTGAGGTCGAGTGTCATGAGGCGTGCAACCCACATTCGGTCTTGGCCTTACCGGCCCAACGTCCGCTACGCGGGTCGGCTCCGGGGGCAGGTTTGACGGTGCACGGTGCGCACCCGATGGACGGATATCCCTCGTCGACGAGAGGGTTGACCAGGATCGAATGTTCGTCGATGTAGGCCTGCATCTGCTCGTCGGACCACGGGGCGATCGGGTTGATCTTCACCAGGCCGAAGGCGTCGTCGAAAGAGATCAGAGGAGCGTTGGCGCGAGTCGGGGCTTCGACTCGTCGGATGCCGGTGACCCACGCGCTGTAGTTCGCGAGTTCCTTCTTCAGCGGTGCCACCTTGCGCATGGCGCAGCAGCGGTTCGGTTCGCGAGCGAACAGGTCTTTGCCCTCGATCGAATCCTGTTCTGCCACAGTCTTCTCGGCACGAGCGTTGACGACGTTGACGCCGTAGACGGACTCGACCGCGTCGCGGGTTCCGATGGTCTCCGCAAAGTGGTATCCGGTGTCGAGGAACAACACGTCCACGCCGGGATGAACCTGCGCGGCAAGATGCACCAGCACGCCGTCCTGCATGTTGGAGGCGACGATGAAATCGCTACCGAAGGTGTCTTCGGTCCACTGCAGCAACTCCAGAGGGCTCGCGCCGTCGAGTTCGCGGGCACCGCGCTCGGCGATGTCCTTCAACTGGTCGACCGTCAAATTCAGTCCGGTACTCATCGCAAATCCGCCTCGTCTGCTCGCACGGCCCATTGAGCGAACCGTTCGCCGTCTTCGCGGTGCTTGTCGAAATTGCGCACCACTCTGTCGATGTAATCTCCCAGCTCGGAGCTGTTGACCTTGTGCTGGCGCAACTTCCGGCCGAACGCACTGTCCAGGCCCAGGCTGCCTCCGAGGTGAACCTGGAATCCCTCGATCTGATTCCCGGCCCCGTCGTCCACCAGTTGTCCCTTGAACCCGATGTCCGCGATCTGCGATCGCGCACACGAATTGGGGCAACCGTTGATGTTGATGGTGATCGGCACGTCGAGTCGGCTGTTGATGTCCGACAGTCGCTCTTCGAGCTCGGGAACGAGAACTTGTGAGCGCTTGCGGGTTTCGGCGAACGAGAGCTTGCAGAACTCGATGCCGCTGCAGGCCATCAGGTTCTTGCGCCAATGGGAGGGTCGGGCCGGCAGGCCCAGTGCGTCGAGATCGGAGATCAGCTGCTCGAGCGTCTCGTCCGGAACGTCCAGCACGATCAGCTTCTGGTACGGCGTGAACCGAACGCGGTCCGAGCCGGCCTTCTCGGCGGCGTCGGCAACGGCCGCCAGGATGGTGCCGGACACGCGGCCCGCGATGGGTGCGACGCCGACCGCGTTGAGACCGTTCTTCAGTTTCTGGATGCCGACATGGTCACGCGGCCGAGCGGGCTTCTCGGGAGCCGGGCCGTCGATGAGCTTGCGGTGCAGGTACTCGTCCTCGAGGACCTGGCGGAACTTCTCGATGCCCCAGTCCTTGATCAAAAACTTCAGGCGCGCCTTGGTGCGCAGGCGGCGGTAGCCGTAGTCGCGGAAGATCGAGACGACGCCTTCCCACACGTCGGGAACGTCTTCCAGTGGAACCCAGACGCCGACGCGTTGCGCGAGCATCGGGTTGGTGGACAGTCCGCCGCCGACCCACAGGTCCAGACCCGGTCCGTGTTCGGGGTGGTTCACTCCGATGAACGCGACGTCGTTGATCTCGTGCACCACGTCCTGCAGGCCCGAGATCGCCGTCTTGAACTTGCGCGGCAGGTTCGAGTACTCGGGCTTACCGATGTAGCGCTCGACGATCTCGTCGATGGCCGAGGTGGGATCGAGAATCTCGTCGACGGCTTCACCCGCCAGGGGGGAACCGAGCACCACACGCGGGCAGTCGCCGCACGCCTCGGTGGTCTTCAACCCGACTGCTTCGATGCGACGCCAGATCTCGGGGACGTTCTCCACCTCGATCCAGTGGAACTGGACGTTCTCTCGATCGGACAGGTCGGCGGTGTCGCGCCCGAAGTCCTTCGAGATCTGGGCCAGCGTGCGGAGCTGCTCCAGATTCAGGGCTCCGGCATCGCACCGGATCCGCATCATGAAGTACTTGGCCTCGAGCAGGTCGATGTTGTCGTCACCGGTGAAGGTGCCGTCGTAGCCCTGTTCACGCTGGGTGTACAGACCCCACCAGCGGAACCGGCCGCGTAGATCGCCCTTGTCGATGCTGTCGAACCCCTGCTTCGAGTAGATGTTCTCGATGCGGGCACGCACGTTGAGCGGGTTGTCGTCCTTCTTGGACTGCTCGTTGGCGTTCAGTGGCTCCCGGTACCCCAGAGCCCACTGGCCTTCGGCGCGACGTTTGGTCGGCCGCGGTGCTCGCTCTCGCGGTGTGGCGGAGGCAGCGTCGGTGGTCGCGTCGCTGGTCGACGACATGCATTGCTCCTGCATCTTCGGTGCGGGCCGGGTCCGGTCGTTGCGCAGAAGTGCGCTCACGAGATGGTGCGGAACCGGTGGATCGAATGGACGTGCTCGAAGGAGGGCTGGGTCAGCAGCCGGTCGTGTGTCGACACGACGCGCTGCAGACGCGGCCGAGATCGACGTGGCGGCGCGCCACGAGTCGAATTCCTGAGTCGGTCACGGGTGCCATTGTGCCACGTCATCGACGGGGTGCCGACCGCGGCGGCCTATTTACCCCAAAATTCCGGTAAATAGGCTGGCAGGGTGCGATCGAGGCGTCCCCGACGCGGTGGACGGTGGGTGGATGGGGCCGCCTGTGAACTCTGGGACACTGGAGTTCGTGAATACCGTCGTACCAGTCCCGTCCACCTTCGAGTTGCCGAACGAGGCGTTCGACGGGGTCGGGGACCGTGCGTTCGGGATCTACGTCCACGTTCCGTTCTGCGCCACCCGCTGCGGCTACTGCGACTTCAACACCTATACGGCCGGCGAACTGGGCACTTCGGCATCCCCGCAGTCCTGGTTGGAGGGCCTGCGTCGAGAACTCGACAGTGCCGCGGATCTGATCGGTTCGGGCGCGGGACGTGTTCCGACCGCGGACACGGTGTTCGTCGGTGGCGGCACACCGTCGCTCCTCGGCGGTGACGGATTGGCCGACGTCCTCGGCGCGGTCCGATCGAGCTTCGGTCTCACCGACGGCGCCGAGGTGACGACGGAATCGAATCCGGAATCGACATCGCCTGCATTTTTCGAGCGGCTGCGCGACTCCGGGTTCACCCGGGTCTCGCTGGGAATGCAGTCCGCCGCACCACACGTGCTCGCCGTTCTCGATCGCACCCACACGCCGGGTCGAGCGGTGGCGGCGGCGAAGGAGGCGCGTGCGGCCGGCTTCGAGCACGTCAACCTCGATCTCATCTACGGCACTCCCGGCGAGCGCGACAGCGACCTCGATCAGTCTCTCGCCGCCGTGCTCGAGGCCGGTGTCGATCATGTCTCGGCGTACGCACTGATCGTGGAGGACGGCACGGCCATGGCGCGCAAGGTGCGTCGCGGCGAGCTGCCCGCCCCGGACGACGACGTGTTGGCGAGCCGATACGAACGCATCGACGCGGCGCTGAACTCGGCCGGGCTGTCGTGGTACGAGGTGTCGAACTGGGCCACCGACGCCGACGCGCAGTGCCGCCACAACATCGGTTACTGGGACGGCGGCGATTGGTGGGGTGCCGGGCCGGGAGCGCACAGTCATATCGGCGGTACGCGATTCTGGAACGTCAAACACCCGGCCACCTACGCAGATCGGCTCGCCGCGGGCGAGCTACCGGTGCAGGGTAGTGAGCTGCTCACTGCGCAGGACCGCCACCTCGAAGAATTGATGCTGACCGTCCGACTGCGATCGGGGGTGCCGATGAGTTTGCTGGGGCAGACCGAACTCGCCGCCGCCGAGCAGACCGTGGCGGACGGGTTGATGGAGAAGCGGCTGGATCACCTCGTGCTGACCGACCGCGGCCGGTTGCTCGCCGATGCCGTGGTGCGCACCATCGCGGCCGCGTGAACGATCTGTTTCAGGCACCCAGTGCGTCGTAGTCGAACACCCTGGCGTGCAACACCGTTCGGTTCCGCAGTGCTGCACGGACGGCGCGGTGCAGGCCGTCCTCGAGGTAGACGACGCCGCGGAACTGCACGGCGTGCGGAAACAGATCTCCGTAGAAAGTGGAGTCCTCGGAGAGAAGTCGGTCGAGTTCGAGCACCTTCGTGGTGGTGACGATCTCGTCCAGACGAAGCTGGCGCGGCGGAATTCTCGACCAATCCCTGATGGACAGGCCGTGCTCGGGGTACGGCTTGCCGTCACGAACACCTTTGAAGATCATCGCGAGCCCCGAGCCGCTGGACCGAATCGAAAGAACGTTTTCACCCGGACCACAGTAAGGCCTTGCACGAGCACGTGTACCTCGGCTACTAGACTCGAGCGGCGATTGGAAACGAGAACGGAGGTGGGCACCGATGTCGAGCACCGACGACAGGCGGTTCGAGGTTCTGCGAGCGATCGTGGCGGACTACGTGTCCACCCAGGAACCCGTCGGCTCACGTGCTTTGGTCGAGCGACACAACCTGGGCGTATCCAGTGCCACCGTGCGCAACGACATGGCCGTGCTCGAGGCCGAGGGCTACATCGCGCAACCGCACACCAGCTCCGGTCGGGTGCCGACCGACAAGGGGTATCGGCAGTTCGTCGATCGAATCGCGGACGTCAAACCACTCTCGGCTGCCGAACGCCGCGCCATCCTGGAATTTCTCGAGAACGGCGTCGACCTGGACGACGTGTTGCGCCGTGGCGTTCGACTGTTGGCCCAGTTGACCCGACAGGTCGCCGTGGTGCAGTACCCCACGCTGTCGGCCTCGTCGGTTCGGCACCTCGAAGTGGTGGCACTCACCCCGGCTCGACTGCTGCTGGTGCTGATCACCGACTCGGGTCGAGTGGATCAGCGCATCGTCGAGCTCGGCGACGTTCTCGACGACGAAAATCTGTCGCAGCTGCGTCGCCTGCTCGGCAGCGCGCTGGAAGGAAAGCGACTGGCAGCCGCGTCGGTAGCGGTGGCGGAACTTGCCGAGAACGCGCCCGCAGGGCTACGGGACGCCATGATCCGATCCGCCACCGTGCTGGTGGAATCACTGGTGGAGCACCCCGAAGAGCGCTTGGTGCTCGGCGGAACGGCGAACCTGACCCGCAACGCCGCGGACTTCGCGGGCGACGCAGGGTTTCCCGGATCGCTCAGAGCGGTACTCGAGGCGCTGGAAGAGCAAGTGGTGGTACTCAAGCTGCTCGCAGTGACACAAGACACGCGCACCGTCACCGTGCGCATCGGCGAGGAAACGCAGGTCGAGGAAATGCGCGGCACGTCGGTGATTTCCACCGGCTACGGCTCTGCTGGCATGGTCCTCGGAGGAATGGGTGTGCTGGGGCCGACCCGAATGGATTACCCAGGAACAATCGCGTCGGTAGCCGCGGTTGCCAGGTACATAGGCGAGGTTCTGGCCGAGCGTTGAGACGAGCGAAACCCGATCGAACGCCGGCAGTGGGGGCATGGGCTGCCGGAACACAGCACTAACTGACGAGATTCATCTTCTAGGACGAAAGAGACGACGTGGCACGGGATTATTACGGGACTTTGGGCGTCGGCCAGCAGGCGACGGACCAGGAGATCAAGCGCGCATACCGGAAACTGGCGCGAGAGCTGCACCCGGACGTCAACCCGGACGAGGCCGCGCAGGCCAGGTTCAAGGAAATTTCCACCGCGTACGAGGTGCTCTCGGATCCGGAGAAGCGTCGGGTCGTCGACCTCGGCGGCGATCCGCTGCAGCAGGGTGGCGGAGGCGGCGGCGGGTTCGGTGGAGCCGGATTCGGCGGTGGTCTGGGAGATGTGTTCGAGGCGTTCTTCGGCGGCGGCGCGGGCGGTGCCCAGCGCGGGCCCAAGGGGCGCGTGCAGCCGGGAGCGGACTCACTGCTGCGAACCAAGCTCACCCTCGACGAGTGCGCGACCGGGGTGACCAAGCACATCACCGTCGACACCGCGATCCTGTGCGATCTGTGCACCGGCTCGGGAACCAACGGTGACTCCAAGCCGGTTCGATGCGAAACCTGCGGCGGTGCAGGCGAGGTGCAGTCGGTGCAGCGCTCGTTCCTCGGCCAGGTCATGACCAGTCGTCCGTGCCCCACCTGCCGCGGTGCAGGCGAGACCATTCCAGATCCGTGCCGCAAGTGTGGCGGCGACGGGCGCGTGCGCTCGCGTCGCGATATCTCGGTCAAGGTTCCCGTCGGCGTGAGCAACGGCATGCGAATTCGCCTTGCCTCACAGGGTGAGGTCGGACCGGGCGGTGGCCCCGCAGGGGATCTGTACGTGGAGATCGTCGAACAGCAGCACGAGGTGTTCGTCCGCGACGGCGACGATCTGCACTGCACCGTCCGCGTTCCGATGGTCGACGCGGCACTCGGCACCTCGGTGAACATCGACGCAATCATCGACGGACCCACCGAAATCTCCATAGAACAAGGCACACAACCGAATTCGACGACGGTGCTGCGCGGGCACGGTATGCCCAAGCTGCGCTCCGGTATTCGCGGTGACCTCCATGCCCACCTCGAGGTCATCGTCCCGACCAAGCTGGACAGCAAGCAGACCCATCTGCTCGAGCAGCTCAAGTCGATGCGAGACCGTGACTCCGCGGAGGTCGTGACCACCGGTTCGGCACACAGCGGCGGCCTGTTCTCGCGGTTGCGGGAAGCGTTCAGCGGTCGTTGATCCATGGCCCCCACGGTCTTCTATCTCTCGCCGCTGCCGAACGTCGGCGAGATCGCGGTTCTCGACGGCAAGGAAGGGCATCACGCCGCAACCGTGCGGCGCATTCGCGTCGGTGAGCGGGTGCTCCTCGGTGACGGAGCGGGAGGCTTGGCCGACACGGTGGTGGCCGCCGCCGAGAAGAACCGTCTCGAGCTGACCGTGCAGTCGCGGCGCGAGATGCCGCCGCCAGCCCCGACGGTGACCCTCGTGCAGGCGCTACCCAAGGCCGATCGCTCGGAGCTGGCCGTGGAGTTGGCCACCGAGGCCGGAGTCGACGCTGTGGTGCCCTGGCAGTCCGCGCGATGTGTCGCGCGCTGGGAAGGGCCCAAGGCGGTCAAGGGCGTCGCCCGGTGGCGTAGTACTGCCGCCGAGGCAGCCAAGCAGTCGCGTCGGGCATACATCCCCGATGTCGCCGAGCTGCACGATTCGCGTGCCGTGTACGCCTGGGTCGGAGCTGCGGTGGCGCGCGGTGGGATCGTTGCCGTGCTGCACGAGAGCGCAACCTCGGCATTCGGTGACCTGCCGTTCCGATCCGTACCGGAAGTCGCGATCGTCGTCGGGCCCGAAGGCGGCCTCGACGACCGGGAAGTCGCTGCGCTGACCGAGGCCGGGGCAACGCCGGTGGTGCTGGGCCCCACGGTGCTCAGGACGTCGACGGCCGGAGCAGTGGCGCTCGGTGCTTTGGGCGTGCTGACCTCGCGCTGGACGCAACTACCCCCGGATTTCCAGAATTCGTGAGCGCACGGATCAAGATTGCGTACGGCGATCATGCGCAGCAGTTCGGCCATCTGTACCTGCCGCGTGAGACGGTCGACGCGTCGACGCCGGTCGTGGTGGTGATTCACGGCGGGTTCTGGAGCGGGCAGTACGGATCGAACCTGGGCACTCAGTTCGCGCGCGCGGTTGCGGGTGCCGGTGCGGTGGCGTGGAACATCGAATATCGACGCGTCGGCGCAGGCGGGCACTGGCCAGAGATGCAGTCGGACGTTCTCGCGGCGCTCGACGTCGTTGCCGGCGATCTGCAGCATCACGCCCCGGTCGGCATCGACGACGTCCGCGTCATCGGCCACTCGGCCGGTGGGCACCTGGCTGCGTGGCTCGGCGGCGAGACCGGCACGAAGGTCCGCCCGTCGCGCATCGTCTCGCAGGCCGGCGTTCTCGACCTCGAGCCGCACGGTGCGTCGGGTCGGACCAATCCGGCAGTCGAGGCGTTGTTGCAGGCTCGCTACGAGGACAACCCCGAGCTGTACCGTTCGGCGTCGCCTGCCGCACGCGTGCCGATCGGTATCCCGACGATCGTCCTGCACGGGTCGCAGGACGTTCAGGTACCGGTGGCACAGAGCGAACGGTATGTCGACGCCGCAACGGCGGTCGGGGACCACGCGACGTTGACGGTGGTGCAGGGCGAGGATCACTTCGCGTTCCTGAATCCCGATTCGCAGAGTTGGGCGCTCTCGCTCGACGCGGTGCTCGGCCGAGGCGGCGAGTAATCGGAATGCGCATCGAAGCTGCGGCGTTAAACTTCAATCGAACACCGATCCAGGTCTTCGGAGTCGAAACAAGAGAGCAGGCCATAGCCACCACGTGAGTGAACACAGCGAATTTCCCGCCGAGCGCGATGTTCGGTCCACCTTGGAGCTCGCCCCCGAAGCAGTGATGCCACTGCTGGGACAGTCCGACGAGAACCTGCGGGCACTCGAGCAGATGCTGACGGCAGACATCCACGTACGAGGAAACGCCGTGACGCTCACCGGAAAAGTGGCCGACGTGGCACTCGCGGAGCGGGTGATCTCGGAGTTGGCCGCGCTGGCCAAGCGCGCCCAGCCGCTCACGCCCGACGCAGTCCGTCGCTCTGTCGCGATGCTCACCGAGGGGGTGTCCGATTCACCGGCCGAGGTCCTGAGCTTGGACATTCTCTCTCGCCGCGGCAAGACGATCAGACCCAAGACGCTGAACCAGAAACGGTATGTGGACGCGATCGACGCCAACACCATCGTGTTCGGCATCGGGCCGGCCGGTACCGGAAAGACCTACCTGGCGATGGCCAAGGCCGTGCAGGCCCTGCAGACCAAGCAGGTCAGCCGCATCATCCTCACGCGCCCGGCCGTCGAAGCGGGGGAGCGCCTCGGCTTCCTGCCCGGTACCTTGCACGAGAAGATCGACCCGTACCTGCGACCGCTGCACGATGCGCTGCACGACATGATGGACGACGAAGCGATTCCCAAGCTGATGCAGGCCGGGGTCATCGAGGTCGCGCCGCTCGCGTACATGCGCGGTCGCACACTGAACGACGCGTTCATCATTCTCGACGAGGCGCAGAACACCACGGCCGAGCAGATGAAGATGTTCCTGACACGTCTGGGCTTCGGCTCGAAGATCGTCGTCACCGGCGACGTCACCCAGGTCGACCTCCCCGGTGGCGCGAAGTCGGGACTGCGCGCGGCGTCCGAGATTCTCACCGAGGTCGACGACATTCACTTTGCGCAGCTCACCAGCAGCGACGTGGTGCGGCACCGCTTGGTCTCGGAGATCGTCGACGCGTACGAGCGTTTCGAGTCGTCCGCACAGAGTGTGATTCCGGGCCGCGAGCAACGCCGCAGCGGCGGACCGCGTTCGGCGAGAAGATGATTCAGACGCAGGCAACGAGAGTGTGGGTAGTGGCTCGATGAGTATCGAAGTGTCCAACGAGTCGGGGATGGACATCTCCGAACCCGAGCTGGTCTCGGTCGCACGATTCGCGATCGCCGGTATGGACGTGCATCCCGCTGCGGAACTGTCGATGGTGCTGGTGGATTCGGCGACGATGGCGGATCTGCACATGAGGTGGATGGACCTGCCCGGACCCACCGACGTGATGTCCTTTCCGATGGACGAGCTCGAGCCCGGGGGTCGTCCGGACGCCCCCGATCCCGGACCGGCGATGCTCGGCGACATCGTGTTGTGCCCGTCGTTCGCTGCGGATCAGGCTGCGGCTGCAGGCCATTCGCTCGAGCACGAGCTGGCCTTGCTGACGGTGCACGGTGTGTTGCATCTGCTGGGCTACGACCACGCCGAGCCGGACGAAGAGAAGGAAATGTTCGAGCTGCAGAACCGTCTGCTGGCCGAGTGGTACGAGGACGCCAGGCGGGCCGAGCAGGCTGCCGAGCAGTCCGCTCGCGACGCCAGGCTGCTGGGGAAGGCCGGTTTCGTCGACGGTGTCGATCGATGACCCGCATTGTGCGAGGGCTGGATGTGCGGGGTCGTAGCGCGTGAGCAGTGCAGTTGCGCTCATCGTCTTCGCCGTCCTACTGGTCCCTCTCGGAGGCCTGTTCGCTGCGGTCGATTCTGCACTGAACACAGTCTCGCGTGCGCGTATCGAGGACATGGTCAAGGACGAGAGGCCGGGTGCCGCCGGCCTCGTCGTCGTGGTTGCCGACCGCCCGCGCTACGTCAACTTGATGGTCCTGCTGCGCATTCTGTGTGAAATCGGCGGTACCGTTCTGCTCGCAGGCGGCCTGACCCAACTCATCGATTCCACGACTGCGCTGATCGTCACTGCGGTGGTCATGGTCCTGGTCAGCTACGTCGTGATCGGTGTCGGACCACGAACCCTCGGCCGGCAGAATGCGTACTCGATCGCCCTCGCCGCAGCGTTTCCGCTCCGTGCACTCGGTTGGCTCCTCGGGCCGATCAGCAGGCTGCTCATTCTCATCGGTAATGCCATCACCCCCGGTAAGGGTTTTCGCAACGGCCCGTTCGCATCCGAAATCGAATTGCGCGAGTTGGTGGACATGGCCCGCGAGCGCGGCATCGTCGCCGACGACGAGCGTCGGATGATCCAATCGGTGTTCGAGTTGGGCGATACCTCGGCCCGCGAGGTGATGGTCCCGCGGCCCGAGATGGTGTGGATCGAATCCGACAAGTCGGCCGGGCAGGCCACCTCCTTGGCCGTCCGCAGCGGTCACTCGCGCATCCCGGTGATCGGGGAGAACGTCGACGACATCGTCGGTGTGGTGTACCTCAAAGACCTTGTGCAGCAGACGTATTACTCCACCGACGGTGGCCGCGGGGTACAGGTGTCCGAGCTGATGCGTCCGGCGGTATTCGTGCCCGACTCCAAGGCGCTCGACAGTCTGCTCGCCGAGATGCAGCGCGACCGCAACCACATGGCTCTGCTGGTCGACGAATACGGCGGCATCGCAGGCCTGGTGACCATCGAGGACGTGATCGAAGAAATCGTCGGCGAGATTGCGGACGAATACGACTCGGACGAGGTAGCGCCCATCGAAGAACTCGACGACGGACGGTACCGGGTGTCCTCGCGAGTGCCTCTCGAAGACCTCGGTGAGCTCTTCGGCATCGAGATCGAATCGGAGGAAGTCGACACCGTCGGCGGGCTGCTGGGACACGAGCTGGGCCGTGTGCCGCTGCCCGGTGCCCAGGTGATGACCCATGGTTTGTTGCTGCGCGGTGAAGGTGGAGCCGACCCCAAGGGCCGAGTTCGCATCACCACCGTGCTTGTCGAAAAGATCGAACCCGACGAAGAATCCACCGAGGACGACGATTCGTCGGACGTCGCTCACCAACACTGAAAGCTGAAGGTGCTCTTGTGTCCGAGCAGAACAACGGTGAGTTCCGATCCGGATTCGTCTGTTTCGTAGGTCGACCCAACACCGGCAAGTCCACGCTGACCAACGCGTTGGTGGGGTCGAAGATCGCCATCACGTCCTCACGTCCGCAAACCACCCGACACACGATCCGCGGCATCGTGCACCGCGACCACGCACAACTGATTCTCGTCGACACCCCCGGATTGCACCGTCCCAGAACGCTTCTGGGACAGCGACTCAACGATCTGGTGCAGGACACGTACTCCGAGGTCGATGTCATCGGCCTGTGCATCCCGGCCGACGAGAAAATCGGACCGGGCGACCGATGGATTCTCGAACAGGTGCGCCACATCGCCCCCAAGACCACCTTGATCGGGATCGTCACCAAGATCGACAAGGTCAAGAAGGAACGCGTCGTACAGCAGTTGATGGCGCTCTCGAAGCTCCTCGGCGAGTCCAGTCACGTGATTCCGGTGTCGGCCGAATCGGGAGAGCAGGTGGAGAAGCTGGTCGATCTGCTGGCGTCGGAGTTGCCGCCGGGGCCGGCGTTCTACCCCGACGGTGAGCTGACCGACGAGCCGGAGGAAATCCTCATGGCCGAGCTCATTCGAGAGGCGGCGCTCGAAGGCGTCCGCGACGAGCTTCCCCACTCACTGGCCGTCGTCATCGAGGAGGTCGTACCCCGCGAGGGCCACGACAACATGCTCGACGTGCACGCGATCCTCTACGTCGAGCGATCGAGCCAGAAGGCGATCATCATCGGCAAGGGCGGCTCGCGGCTCAAAGAGGTGGGGACGGCCTCGCGCCTGCAGATCGAAAAGCTGCTCGGCACCAGGATCTACCTCGACCTCCACGTCAAAATCGCCAAGGATTGGCAGACCGACCCCAAGCAGATGGGCAAGCTCGGCTTCTGACCTGCCATGTGTACGGGACTTCGTAGCGACTACGAAGTTCCGTTCACATCGGTCCACCAGGGATCGGGGCGCTTGCGGTGCCACTGCAGTACGTTCTCGAGTTGGGCCGCAACCGAGATCAACAGTGGCTCGGAGGATTCGTGCCCCATCAACTGCAGACCGATGGGAAGCCCGTTCTTCGTCAGCCCTGCAGGGACGTTCACGCTCGGCCAGCCGAGCACGTTCCACGGCCAGGTGTACGGGCAGTGTTCGGTGATGATCCGATCGGTGTCGGCATTGGAGACTCCGTCGATGGCGTCGACCCGCGGCGGGGGAGTGGCCGTCGTCGGGGCGAGCACGATGTCGTAGTCGTCGAAGAACCGTCCGATGCGGCGTCCGATGCGCGGTTCGGCGGCGCGGGCTGCACGCAACGGGGCTCCGGCGAGGGCTCGGCCGCTCTTGGCGTTGGCTCGGGTGCGTGGGTCTGCCAGGTTCGGGTCGGGAAGGCGATCGAGCCACGTGGCCACGCCGGCCAGCGAGCGCGGTAAGAAGTTGAGGCCCAACAGCATTCCGTAGGCGGGGTCGTCGACGACCACTCGATGTCCGAGCAATCGCAGTACCGCAGCCATCTCGTAGGCGGCAGCGGCGATCTCCGGATCCAGCGGCGCGGGCGTCGGGATGAACGGCTTACGCAGGCTCAACGCTATTCGCAGTGTGCCCGGATTGCGTCCGACAGCGTCCGAGACAGTCAACGGAGCCGGGCGGTGCAGGTCACCGTCGTGGCCGCCGGAGACCACGTCGAGCAGAAGTGCGGCGTCGGCCACCGTGCGCGCGAGCGGACCGATGACGGTGATGCCGTTGAAGGCCTCGGCGTCCGGCCACGTGGAGATCCGTCCCCGCTGCGGCTTGATGCCCACGAGATTGGTCCATGACGCGGGGATGCGAACCGAGCCCGCGCCGTCGGAACCCAATGCAGCCGAGACCAATTCGGCTGCCACAGCCGCAGAGCTGCCGCCGGAAGAGCCGCCGGGGGTGCGGTCGCGGTTCCAGGGATTCCTGGTGTGGCCGAACGACCCTCCGGTGAACGGCCACTGGCCCAGCTCCGGGCTGTTGGTCTTTCCGACGATGACAGCGCCGGCCGCGCGGAGTCTGCGCACCACCTCCGAGTCTGCGGAGGCAGGTGGAAAGTGTCCGGCGCAGCCGAACGCCGTCGGCTCCCCGGTGATGTCCACATCGTCCTTGACGGCGATCGGAACGCCGAGCAGGGGCGCGGTTCCACCGGCGAGTCGCAGGCGATCCGCCTCAGCGGCCTCGGCGAGTGCGGCGTCACGCCGCACGAGCCGGAAGGCATTGAGAGTGGGTTGGCTCTTCTCGATCCGGTCGAGTGATTCGGTGACCGCCTGTACCGAGGTGATGCGACCCGACGCGAGTGCGGCGGCCTGAGCAACGAGAGTCGACCGATGAACATCCACGTGGGCACAGTATCGGCTTCTCTCCAGCGCGGGAAGCGGCCAACGATGCGGCACCCGTGGGAGACTGGAGACCGTGAGGCCATACCGTGACAACGCAGTCGTCCTGCGCCAGCACAAGCTGGGCGAGGCCGACCGCATCGTCACGTTGCTGACCAGGGAGAACGGTATCGTGCGGGCCGTTGCCAAAGGAGTGCGTCGCACCAAGTCCAAGTTCGGCGCTCGACTGGAACCGTTCGCGCACATCGACGTCCTGCTCTATCCGGGTCGCAACCTCGACATCGTCACTCAAGTGCACACGGTCGATGCGTTCGGCGGAGACATCGTCGCCGATTACGGCCGCTACACCACCGGTTGTGCCGTTCTCGAGACGGCCGAGCGCCTGGCAGGCGAGGAGCACGCACCGGCGCAGCGACTGCATCAGCTGACCGTCGGTGCGCTCCGAGCGCTTGCCCAGCACATCCGCCCACCCGAGCTCGTGCTGGACGCCTATCTGTTGCGCGCCATGGGTTTCGCCGGATGGGCACCCGCCCTGACCGATTGCGCCCGGTGCGCCGCCGTCGGGCCGCATCGCGCATTCCACGTCGCCGCCGGTGGAGCGGTGTGTGTGCACTGCCGGCCACCTGGATCGGCGACGCCGTCGACCGGAGTCCTGGATCTGATGGTCGCGCTCGAACGAGGCGAGTGGGACTACACCGTCACCACCTCGGATGCGGTGCGCAAGCAGGCCAGTGGACTGGTGGCGGCCCATCTGCAATGGCACCTCGAACGACAATTGCGCACACTTCCGCTCATCGAGCGTTCGCATCCGCATCAGACGCCGCTGGCGCAACCTGACTCCGTGTTCGCCGACACCGTCGGGCAGGATGGGGACCGTGATTCGACGACGAGAGCCGCAACCCCGGCCTGACGGACAGTCGGCAGTGCGCCCTCCCGATCCGCACCCGTCGGGCGCTCGGCCGCCGATTCTGCAGCCGGAACTGATACCTCGCCACGTCGCTCTGGTGATGGACGGCAACGGTCGGTGGGCACAGGATCGCGGTCTGCCGCGCACTGCGGGCCACGAGCAGGGCGAAGCGGTGCTCATGGACACCGTCTGCGGATGTATCGAGATCGGTGTGCAGTGGTTGTCCGCGTACGCCTTCTCGACGGAAAACTGGAAGCGCAGCCCCGACGAGGTGAAGTTCCTGATGGGCTTCAACCGTGACGTCATTCGTCGTCGACGCGACGAGATGAACGAGATGGGCGTCCGGGTCCGCTGGGCCGGTCGGCGACCCAGGTTGTGGGGCAGCGTCATCAAGGAACTCGAAGTAGCCGAGGAACTGACGAAGCACAACACCGTGATGACGCTGACGATGTGCGTCAACTACGGCGGGCGAGCCGAGATCGCCGATGCCACAAGGGAAATTGCCCGTCAGGTTGCCGCAGGCAAGCTGAATCCGGAGAAGATCACCGAAGCAACCGTTGCGAAATACCTCGACGAAGCCGATATGCCGGACGTGGACCTGTTCCTGCGTCCGTCGGGGGAGCAGCGCACGTCTAATTTCCTACTGTGGCAATCCGCCTACGCGGAGTTCGTGTTCCAGAAGAAGCTGTTCCCGGATTTCGACCGCCGGGACCTGTGGGAGGCGTGTATCGAATTCGCTTCGCGTGACCGACGATTCGGTGGAGTGAAATATGAGTGAGGACGTACCCGGTCTGACATTGCAAACGCGTGCACAGTTGGCGCTTGCCCAGTTCGCCACAGTGACGGTAGGAGAAGAAGGCTCGCTGGGGTTCGACTACGCGGGCGCGCTGTGTTCGTTACGCGCGGTGCAACTCTCGCCGGAACTCGAGGTGCTCTCTCTCACCGCGGTGTTGGCGTGGGACAGGCCACTCAAGGCTGCTCTGCACAAGAAGGTCTCGGACCGTAATGCCGATTCACAATTCGGCGCTATCTCCGTCAACACTCACGACAAGCTGGCAGATGTACTGCTGCGCTATACCTTCCCTGCGAACGGGTTGGACGACGAGGCCATGCTCACGATGTTGATCCTGGTGCTGGCCGGAGTGGAGAAGGCGCGCGAAGGACTGCTGCCCTGATCCGTCGGCTAAGGTTTGCCTGTACTTACTTTTCGAGTAGAGGCGGATGTGATGACTGTGCGGTTCACCCGAATGCTGACAGCAGTGGCGGCGGTGATCGTCCTGGGTGTATCGGTGACGGCCTGTTCGAGCGCCGATACCGGCGATTCCGATGCCCGATCGGCGGACGGTGCCTTCCCGGTCGTCGTCGATCACATCTACGGCAGTACGACTGTTCCCGAGAAGCCCACCCGCATAGTCACACTCGGAGTGTCCGACGCCGACGCAGTCATCGCCCTCGGCACGGTGCCGGTCGGCAACACCGGGTACACCTTCTACGAGACCGGACTCGGTCCGTGGACCGACGAGTTGGTGGGCGACGCACCGCTGACGCTGCTGGGCTCGGAGTCCGAACCGAACTTCGAGCTCATTGCTTCCCTGGCACCGGATCTGATCACCGGGCTCAATGCGGGCTTCGACGAGGACACCTACGCCAAGCTCAGTGACATCGCCCCGACGGTCGCTCGACCCGCGGGGTCGGCAGCCTATGCCGTCGATCGTGAGGTGGCCACCGACACCATTGCGCGCGCGATGGGCGAATCCGAACGTGGCAAGCAGCTGAACGCGCAGACCACGGCTGCGCTCGAACAGGTGCGAGCCGCGCACCCGGAGTTCGCGGGTAAGACTGCGGCCGTGGTACTTCCGTACCAGGGTCAGTTCGGCGCATATCTGCCCGGTGATGCACGCGGTACCTTCGTCACGTCGTTGGGCTTCGAGATTCCGGACCCGATTCTGGCCGAGGACGACGGCACCAACTTCTTCGTTCCGGTCTCGGCGGAGAACATTTCCACGCTCGACGCCGATGTGGTGCTCTATCTGGGCACAGGCGAGGACGTCGACGTCGTGGCCGAGAATCCGATCTTCGCAACACTGAGCGCCGCCCGCAACAACGCCCTCGTCCCGTTGTCCATCGATCAGCGTGGCGCGATCACCTACAACTCGGTGCTGTCCATTCCGTTCGCCATCGATTCGGTGGTGCCTCGTCTTGCCGATGCGGTGGGCTGAGAGCCGGTCAGCGACCGGCCTCGCTGCACTGACTGCAGGTGCCGAAGATCTCGATGGTGTGGCTGACGTCGGTGAAACCGTTCGACTCGGCGACACTCTGGGACCACTTCTCGACGGTCGGCCCTTCGACCTCGACGGTGAATCCGCATGCTCGGCACACCAGGTGATGGTGGTGACCCGAGGAGCATCGCCGGTAGACCGATTCACCGTTGTCGGTGCGGAGTACGTCCACCGTGCCGGCGTCGGCCAGCGTCTGGAGCGTCCGGTACACAGTCGTCAGGCCGATGCCCTCGCCGCGCTTGCGTAATTCGTCGTGCAGGTCCTGTGCGGATTTGAATTCCTCGATGGTGTCGAGCAAGTCCGAGATCGCACTGCGTTGCTTCGTTGCTCGAACTCCGACGACGACGGGTCGTCTCGGCGCGGCGGTGTCGGTGGATTTCTCGGTCACAGGTTACGGCCTTCCTCGGCGTGGGCCACGGCGTCGACGACGATGTGGGAGAGGTGATCGTCGACCAATCGGTACAGGACCTCGCGGCCGTTGCGTTCACCACGCACCACCCCCGCTGCCTTCAGTACCCGAAGGTGCTGGCTGATCAAGGGCTGCGTGACGCCCAGGGCGACCACCAGTTCGTGGACGCATCGTTCGGACTCGCGCAACTGCAGCACGATCGCGATCCGGACCGGGGCCGCGAGAGCACGCAGGATGTCTCCCGCTGCAGTGAGAGTCTCTTTCGGAGGTATGGGAGCCGGCGGCGCGACGACGAACGGATCGCCCGAATGCAGTGCATCGCCCGCGTGTAACGGGTGGTCGGGGTCCTGCCTGTGGGTGGAACTGGCTTCCACTGTCGAATCCGTGGACACGGTTGCGGCTCCTTCGGTTGCCGATTCGTTCTCGGCGCACTCTCCCTGCACGATCTGTCGTCTCGACATCAGGCTAGTCGAGTTATCGCTATTGCAAATCGTATTCATTGTGATATGCACGGTTACGCATGTCAATTCCAGGCTCGACCGGTGTTCGGATTCGTTCGCAAACCCAGATAGTCTGATCAGGGCGAAAACCGCCCGCGTCACCCCTTCACACGCTGTGACCGAGAATCACGAAGTAAACCGAAGATGGAGAGCTCCGCCAGTGGCACCCAAGTCCAAAGTCGAAACCGTCGCCAACCTCGCCAAGCGCAGAGGCCTCGTCTACCCGTGCGGCGAGATCTACGGCGGTACCAAGTCGGCCTGGGATTACGGCCCGCTGGGCGTCGAGCTCAAGGAGAACATCAAGAAGCAGTGGTGGCGCAACATGATCACCAGCCGCGACGACACCGTCGGGCTGGACTCATCGGTGATCCTGCCCCGTCAGGTGTGGGAGGCGTCCGGCCACGTCGAGACGTTTTCCGATCCGCTGGTGGAGTCGTTGCACACGCACAAGCGGTACCGCGCCGATCACCTCATCGAGGCGTACGAGGAGAAGCACGGCCACCCGCCCGAGAACGGTCTCGCCGACATCCGTGACCCCGAGACCGGTGAGCCCGGATCCTGGACCGAGCCACGCGCATTCTCCGGACTGCTCAAGACCTTCCTCGGCCCGGTCGACAACGAAGAGGGGCTGCACTACCTTCGCCCCGAGACCGCTCAGGGAATCTTCGTCAACTTCGCCAACGTGCTGACCACATCGCGCAAGAAGCCGCCGTTCGGCATCGGCCAGATCGGCAAGAGCTTTCGCAACGAGATCACGCCGGGAAACTTCATCTTCCGCACCCGCGAGTTCGAGCAGATGGAGATGGAATTCTTCGTCAAGCCCGGCGAGGACGACGAGTGGCATCAGTACTGGATCGACTACCGCATGAAGTGGTACACCGATCTCGGCATCGACCCGGAGAACCTCCGCCTGTACGAGCACGCCAAGGAGAAGCTCTCGCACTACTCCAAGCGCACCGTCGATATCGAGTATCGCTTCGGTTTCCAGGGCAGTGCGTGGGGTGAGCTCGAAGGTGTGGCGAACCGCACCGATTACGACCTGTCGGTGCACTCGAAGGCGTCGGGCCAGGATCTGAGTTACTACGAGCAAGCCACCGACACCCGCTACACCCCGTACGTCATCGAACCGGCGGCAGGCTTGACGCGGTCGTTGATGGCATTCCTCGTCGACGCGTACACCGAGGACGAGGCACCCAACGCCAAGGGTGGCGTCGACAAGCGTGTCGTGCTCAAACTCGATCGCCGCTTGGCCCCGGTGAAGGTGGCTGTGCTGCCCCTGTCCCGTAACGCCGATCTGACGCCCAAGGCGAAAGATCTTGCGCAGCAACTGCGTCAGTACTGGAACGTCGAATTCGACGACGCCGGAGCCATCGGTCGCCGCTACCGTCGTCAGGACGAGATCGGCACCCCGTTCTGCATCACCGTCGACTTCGACACGATCGACGACCACGCCGTCACCATCCGCGAACGCGACACGATGGCGCAGGAGCGCGTGGCTCTCGATCAGGTCGAGGCATACATCGCGTCCCGACTGATCGGCGCATAGAACTCACGACACAACAGGGCCCGATCTCCTCGTGAGATCGGGCCCTGTTTCATGTGTAGTTCACATCAGAAGCGGCCGCCGCCACCGCCGAAGCCCCCGCCGCCTCCTCCGCCGCCACCGAAGCCGCCGCCACCACCGAAGCCGCCGCCGAACCCGCCTCCGCCGCCGCGCAGCACGCTGTTGATCAGAATTCCGCCGAGTACGGCACCGGCCACGTTGCCGCCGCTACTGCCTCCGCGTGGGCCGTGACGGTTCTCCCAGTTCTGCACGTCGGACTGGGCGATCTGCGATGCGCGCGAAGCCAATTGGCTGGCGGCATGCGCGTGCTTGAGAGCCTCGTCGGGGTTCTGCGGCTCCAGCTGGCGTGCCGCACCGAGATGCCGTTCGGCCTCGGACAGACGCGTTCTGGCATCGGCACCCACACCGCCGCGTCGCGTCGAGATGTAGTCCGCAGCGGCCGTGATCTGCGCCTGAGCAGCCGCGATGTCGCGTTCGAGACGCGCCCGCAGCTGGTCCTCGGCGGCCTTCTCCGCGGACGCCTCGTCGACGATTTTTTCCAGTTCGGAATCTGCTGCCGCAAGGGCGGTGTAACTGCCGAGGGGATCGGACGACTGCGCCGTCTCCGCGTTCTTCAGCGCCGTCCGTGCCGCGGTCATCGCCGCCTGCAATTCGGCACCGCCGTGCTCGGTCAGTCCTGTCGCCTGCTCGATGTCGCGTCGAACGTCCGCGATGGCGTCGGGCAGGGTTGCGATGGCGTGCCTGATGTCGTCGCGGGCATGGTCGACGCCATCGAGCAGAGCCGTGGCCTGATCGACAGCACGCTCCGCGGTGCGAATCGCGGTCACTGCCGGACCCTGCTTCCCCGGCGGCAGGGCTGCGGCCTTGCGTCCGGCTTCGATGTTCTCCTCGGCCAGCGCCACCCGATCCTGCGCCATGGTGACGTTGTCGGCGATGGATTTCAAGGCTGTGTCGGAGAATTCCGAATGCAGCTGTGCGAGAAGGCTTTCGGACTGCGGAATCCGCACCCTCACAGCGATGACGGCTTGGGTGAGCTCGTCGAGATGCGAGCCGGCATTCATGACGAGGTCCCGGAATCCGTCGAATTCCTGAACCCGAGAGTCGAGCTCGCGATCTGCCTGACCGCACGAGGAGATGATCTCGACGAGCATCGCCCGCCGCTGGTCCGGGGTCTCGGGAATGGCGTCGTCGAGTCGTTGACGGATCTCGAAGGCAGAGGCCAGTGCCTTCTTCGCGTTGTCGAACGCGGTGATGAACGGGGCGGCTGCGGAATCCCCGAATTCACCGCGGGCCAAGGTCAACTCTTCTTCGCTGGCGCGTACCGCGTTGTCGGTCTCGATCAGAATTTCCTTGGCGCGGGTATCGAGAACGTCGACCGGGAACGATGCCAGTGCGGCCGGGTCGCTCGGGTCGATCTTGGCCACGGCCTCGACCTCGGCGGCGATCCGTGCCTTCTTACGGCGGGACGAATAGACAGCGGCTCCGCCGCCTGCGACTGCCAGAACGCCGACGCCGATCAACAGGGGCGCGGACGATCCGCCGCTGCCGCTCGAGGCATAGGCCTCGCCGAGCGCGCCGGCCGCCGCGATGGCGGCTCCGGACCAATCTTCTTCGCCCAGTGCGGGTTCGACGTCGTTGACCCGAATGTCGTCCTGTTCGGACGTGGTGATCTGTGACAGCCCGGTGTTGACGGCGAGATAGTACGAGCGATCCACGGTCGCCACTGCGAGCAACACGTCACGCTGACCGAGATCGCTCCGTTCGTACGTCTGCTGGGCCCAGTTCGTTGCCGACATGTTGTCGAAATCTGCAACGTAGGTGACCCACAACCTGAGCTGGCTGCTGCTGTACAGGTCGTCGATGGAGGTCTGCACCTCGGCCAGCGAATCCGGATCGAGTGCCTGCACGTTGTCGGTGATCTGGGTGGCCAACCGCGAGGGAGCCTCGGCTGATGCGACCCCCGGCGCGAGCAGAACCGCGGCGAACAGGGTCAGAGCACCCGTGGCGGCGAGGCGACGAAATCGATGAACCGATCTACGGACTGCGGCGCTGGACTGCCGCCGGTGCTGGACTGCCATGCGATGAAATCTACCGGTTGGGTGGCGTCCGACTCGAAGAGGTCGATCCATGACAGTTGTCATCGTGCAATCGTGACGCTCGGTCGAGGTGGATGGGCTCGGGCCGCAGCAGAGTAGCTGTCATGACCACAACGAAGGCAGTCGAACTGCGAGGCGTCACCAAGACATACGGATCGGTCCGCGCGGTGGACGGGCTCAGCCTGTCGATCGAACCGGGCGAGGTCGTCGCATTCCTCGGACCCAATGGAGCCGGAAAGACGACGACCATCGACATGATGCTCGGCCTGGCAACACCCACCACCGGGTCGGTCTCGGTGTTCGGAGGTACGCCCGCCGACGCCATCGCCCAGGGTCGGATCTCGGCCGTCATGCAGACCGGAGGTTTGCTCCGCGACCTGACCGTCCGCGAAACCGTCGAGCTGACGTCGGCACTGTTCGCGCACACGCGGTCGGTGAAGGAGGTGCTGACTCGGGCCGGCATCGCCGACATCGGAGATCGCCGAGTGGCCAAATGCTCGGGCGGCCAGCAACAACGGCTGCGATTCGCACTCGCACTCTTGCCCGATCCGGATCTGCTGGTGCTGGACGAGCCGACCACCGGCATGGACGTCGAAGGACGTCGTGACTTCTGGAATGCCATTCGCCAGGACGCCAGTACCGGCCGAACAGTGCTTTTCGCAACGCATTACCTCGACGAAGCCGATGCCTACGCCGACCGCATCGTGCTGGTGCGGCACGGCAAGATCGTCGCCGACGGCAGCGCGGCCGAGGTGAAGAACCTGGCTGCAGGACGCACCGTCACTGCAACGCTGCCCGGCGTCGACCGGTCGGTGTTACTGGCTCTGCCGGGGGTGGACCGAGTCGAAACTCGTGGTGATCGAGTGATCGTGCACGGCCGCGACTCCGACGCGGTGGCCCGGTTCCTGCTCAACGATGCGCATGCGACCGATCTGGAGATCGTCTCGCGCAACCTCGAGGACGCGTTCCTCGCCCTGACCACAGATTCCGACAACAACTCAGCCGACAACGACCCAGCCGCACACGACCTCGCCGGGAGCATCCGATGACCACGACCACGCACTCTGCAGCCACCCGTACACCTGCCAGAGCCGTTGCCTGGGGCGGATTTTCGCCCACCTTTCTCGGACTGGAGATTCGCCGACTGTTCAGGAACAAGCGGACCCTGATCTTCACGTTGGTCATGCCGCCGGTGTTCTTCGTCATCTTCGGTACGCAGTCGGACTTCAAGACCGACTACTCCTTTGCGCACGGAAACGTTACGGGTTACATCGCCATCAGCATGGCCGTCTACGGTGCCATGCTGGCCACCACCAGCGGGGGAGCGATGGTTTCCGTCGAGCGGGCCCAGGGGTGGAGTCGGCAGCTGCGGTTGACCCCGCTCAAGCCCGTGGCATACATCGTCACCAAGGTGCTCGTGGCCATGACGATGGGTGCCGCCGCGATCGTGGTGGTGTTCGTCGTCGCGAAGTTCTTCGGAGCCGACATGCCGATCTGGGTGTGGCTCGCGTGCGGAGTGATCGCATGGCTCGGTTCTGCGGTGTTCGCCGCATTCGGTCTGTTCATGGGGTACCTCCTGCCCTCGGAGAACGTCATGCAGATCCTCGGGCCGGTACTGGCTTTCCTTGCCCTGGCCGGCGGATTGTTCGTCCCCCTCGGTGACAGCGGTTGGTTCCCGATGCTGGCCAAGTTCACTCCGCTGTACGGCCTGGCCACGGTGGCCCGAGCGCCCTTCACGTCTGCCGACGCCGGCACGTTGGCGATCGCAGTGGTGAACCTGGTGGTGTGGGCCGCAGTGTTCATTGCCGGAGCGGCCCTGCTGTTCCGGAAAGACACCAAGCGTGCCTGACGCAGAAACCACCGATCGTGTCGCCCACGGAGATACCGTGGGCGACATGACCACGTTCACCGCCGACTTGCCGGAGGGGCGGGTCTGGCGATACGGCTGGATGTTCGGAGCCATCTGGTTGATCTACCTGATCTACCCGTTGAACGACATCCTGGCCTTGGAGTCCGTGACGGCTCGAGTCTCCGGGATCGTTGCGATCGTCGGGTTCGGGGTGGTGTTCACCGCCACCTTCTGGCGCTTCCGCAACGGGCACCGTCGGGGGAATCCGCTGCCGGTGTGGCAGGGGTGGATTGCACTGGTGGTACTGCTGGCCCTCACCGTGGCCATGAGCGCGTTGATCGGAACCACCGGTTTCGGCGCAACCATCTACATCGCGGTGCTGGCGATGATGACGCTGCCGGTTCGGCACGCATGGACGTTGGTCGCGGTGATGGTCGTGATCATCGAAGTGACGCCGCGGGTGATCAGGGCCTGGGAGCCCGACAACTTCTTCGCGTTCCAGTTGCTGATCAGCGCAGCCGCTGCGTGGGGCATCACCCAGGTATTCCAGCGCAATCACGAATTGGCCGTTGCCAGGCAGCAATTGGCCGATCTGGCCATCGTCGCCGAACGGGAGCGGATGAGCCGGGACGTCCACGACATTCTCGGTCACTCGCTGACCGTCATCACCGTCAAGAGCGAGCTGGCGGGACGGCTACTCGACATCGATCCCGCCCGCGCGGCCGTGGAGATCGCCGAGTTGGAAACCCTTGCCCGGCAAGCGCTTGCCGATGTGCGGAGCACCGTGGGAGGAATGCGGCAGATCGACATCGGTACCGAACTGGCCAGCGCGCGTACGGCTCTGATGGCGGCAGGAATCGATGCCGATCTCCCCGGAGACGGAGATGTCGTGCCGTTGCGGCACCGAGAACTGTTCGGTTGGGTGATGCGGGAAGCGGTGACCAATGTGGTTCGACACTCGGAGGCCCGGCACTGCCGAGTGACGCTGACGCCGTCGAGCATCTCCATCGTCGACGACGGAGTCGGACCTGCCGAAGAAGACCACGGGGGAAACGGGCTGCGCGGGTTGGGCGAACGGGTGAGTGCTGCTGGTGGTTCACTGGCGATCGCCCGCGTGTCGACAGGGGGATTCAAGGTGGAGGTCTCGGCACCATGACTATCAGGCTGTTGCTGGCCGACGATCAAGCGCTGGTGCGCGGCGCGCTCGCTGCGCTGCTGGGGCTCGAGCACGATCTCGACGTCGTGGCCGAGGTGGGGCGCGGGGACGAAGTGGTCGCTGCCGTGGTGGAACACCGACCCGACGTCGTGTTGCTCGACGTCGAGATGCCGGGCAAGAACGGAATCGATGTGGCTGCCGAGCTGACTCTGGTGGCACCCGAGACGAGAGTGCTGATCGTCACCACGTTCGGCCGCCCCGGATACCTACGCCGCGCGATCGACGCAGGTGCATCGGGTTTCGTGGTCAAGGACACTCCTGCCAAGCAGTTGGCCGATGCTGTTCGCCGGGTGCACATGGGCCTTCGCGTCGTCGACCCGACGCTGGCGACCGAGACCCTGACCGACGGAGTCTCGCCGCTGACGGCCCGTGAGCAGGAAGTTCTACGGGCAGCGGCTCAGGGTGGGACGGCAGGCTCCATCGCTGCCACTGTGCACCTGTCGGAGGGGACGGTGCGCAACCATCTGTCGTCTGCGATAGGCAAAACCGGTACCAGTACTCGGGCGGAAGCGGTGCGTGTGGCCGAGGACCGCGGATGGTTGTAGTCCCCACCACGCGCGCCGTGACCCTGTCGATGCACGGGCCTGGCAAACTCGAGGGGTGAATTCAACTCTCGACCGAGATCCGTACGGCGGCCCGTACGACGATCGGTATGCCTCGGACTCCGGTCCCGAGCGCCTCGGCTTCTTCGGAACGCTGGGGCGCTGGACCGGTCGACTGGTCGCGGGAGTAGTCCTGATGGCGGTGGTGCTGGTGGCCGGAACTGCGGTCCGGGTCTGGCAGGTCGCTCGCATCGACGATTACTCGCAGGCCGACGCCATCGTCGTTCTCGGCGCGGCGCAGTACAGCGGGACGCCCTCGACAGTGTTCGAGGCACGTTTGGCGCAAGCCGCGTCGTTGTACGAGCGGGGTATCGCCCCCGAGATCGTCACCGTCGGCGGCAAGCAGGAAGGCGACCTGTTCACCGAGGCCGCGTCGGGCCGCAATTATCTGATCGACCAAGGAGTGCCCGCGGACGCCATCGTGGCCGTCGAAACCGGCTCGGACACTCTCGAAAGCATCGAGGCCGTGAGCGACACACTGCGCACCGAGGGGAAGTCGTCGGTGGTGTTGGTCAGTGATCCGTGGCATTCGCTGCGCACCCGAACCATGGCGCGAGATGCCGGACTGGACGCATGGACATCGCCCACCCGCACCGGGCCGGCGGTGTACACCCGAGAGTCGCAGGCACATGGAATAGCCAGGGAGACAGGCGCTCTGCTGTGGTATCAGCTGACGCACTTCACCGCAGATTTCTCCTACACGGCAGGCCAGTAGATGACCGGCACATACTCCGAGCACGACGTCGAACGATTCGTCGCCGAACCGCCGAAGACCGCCGGTCTTCGATCCGGGGCTGAGAACGCCTCGCATCGAAGCGCGTTCGCGAGAGATAGGGCGCGAGTACTGCACTGCGCTGCCCTGCGTCGCCTGGCGGACAAGACTCAGGTGACCGGGCCGCGTGACGGCGATACCCCCCGCACCCGGTTGACGCACTCGCTCGAGGTCGCGCAGATCGGGCGCAGCATCGCGGAAGGGCTCGGTAGCGACCCCGATCTGGTCGACCTGGCGGGCCTGGCTCACGACATCGGCCATCCGCCCTACGGGCACAACGGCGAGCGGGCACTCGACGAGGTGGCGCAGGACTGCGGGGGATTCGAGGGCAACGCTCAGAACCTACGCATCCTGACCGGCCTCGAGCCGAAGATCCTCGACTCCGACGGCAACAGCGCGGGACTCAACCTCACCCGCGCCGCTCTCGACGCTGCAATGAAGTACCCGTGGACCAGGCCCGCGCCCGGTGCCAAATTCGGTGCGTACGAAGATGATTCCGCCATACTCGGCTGGGTGCGCGACGGTGCACCGAACAAGCACAAGTGCCTCGAAGCGCAGACCATGGATTGGTCCGACGACGTCGCATACTCGGTACACGACGTCGAGGACGGCGTCATCGACGCCAGAATCGACCTCCGCGCGTTGTCCGACCCGATCGAACAGCGGGCGCTGGCCGAACTCGGGGTCTCGGAGTTCCGCGGACTCGTCGTCGACGAACTGATCGAAGCTGCCGACCGGTTGTCGCGGATGCCCGTCGTGACCTCGGTGGGACGCTACGACGGCACCCTGACAGCATCCGTCGCACTCAAACACATGACCAGCGAACTGGTAGGGCGTTTCGCCACGGCTGCCATCGACGGCACCCATCAGAAGTACGGCACGGCACCGCTGACCCGGTACGACGCCGACCTCGTGGTGCCCTCGATCGTCGCGTCCGAGGTGGCGCTGCTCAAGACCATGGCACTGCGGTACGTCATGTCCGACGCCGGGCATAAAATTCGGCAGGAACGCCAGCGCGACCGAATTCATCGCGTCGCGGAGTGGCTGATGCGCTCCGCGCCGGACGAGCTCGATCCCATCTTGGTGCCCGCGTGGCAACGCGCGAACAGCGATGCCGAACGCACCCGCGTCGTGGTGGATCAGATCGCGTCGTACACCGAAAGTCGACTCGAACTGGTGGACAAGCGGTCGCTCGGGGCTCAGGCCAGCTGGGGTTGATCGCGCTGCCGAGGGTGTCTGGTTCAGCGCTAGACTCCAGACGTGGCCGGCCGAATTCCTGAACGTGACATTGCCGCCATTCGCGAACGCACACGGATCGAAGACATAGTCGGCGACTACGTCTCTCTCAAGCGCGCGGGCGGCGACTCCATGAAGGGTCTGTGTCCCTTCCACGACGAGAAGTCACCGTCCTTCCATGTTCGGCCCAATCACGGTCACTATCACTGCTTCGGCTGCGGCGAGGGTGGTGATGCCTACTCCTTCCTCCAGAAGATCGAGCACATTTCGTTCGTCGAGGCCGTCGAGCAACTCGCCGACCGGCTGAACTACTCGATCTCGTACGAGGGCGGAGGGCCATCGGTCCAGCGTGACCGCGGCACCCGGGCGCGCCTGATCGCCGCGAACGCGGCGGCTCAGGAGTTCTACGCGGGGCGGCTCAGCGGGCCCGACGCTCAGGCGGCACGGGACTACCTGACCGAACGCAACTTCGACGGACACGCCGCGTTGGCCTACGGGTGTGGGTACGCACCCGACGGCTGGGACACCCTCACCAAACATCTGCTGGGCAAGGGGTTCGAGGCCAAGGAAATCGTCGACGCCGGCCTGGCGACACCCGGCAAGCGCGGAACGCCGATCGATCGTTTCCGGCGTCGGTTGGTGTGGCCGATTCGCAGTCAGAGCGGCGACGTCATCGGCTTCGGTGCCCGCAAACTGTTCGACGACGACACCATGCCGGGCAAGTACATCAACACCCCGGAAACCATGCTGTACAAGAAGTCTCAGGTGTTGTTCGGTCTCGACCTGGCGCGCAAGGAGATCGCGAAGTCGCATCAGGCCGTCATCGTCGAGGGCTACACCGACGTCATGGCGATGCACCTGGCCGGTGTCAAGACCGCGGTAGCGTCCTGCGGTACCGCGTTCGGCGAAGACCACCTCGCGATGCTCCGTCGACTGATGATGGACGACAGCTACTTTCGCGGTGAGGTGATCTACACCTTCGACGGTGACGATGCCGGCCAGGCCGCGGCCATGAAAGCGTTCGAGGGTGATCAGAAGATCGCCGGGCAGACATTCGTGGCGGTCGCACCCGACGGAATGGACCCGTGCGATCTGCGGCTGAAGTCCGGCGACAACGCTGTTCGCGATCTCGTGGCCCGGCGGACCCCGATGTTCGCCTTCGTCGTCAAATCGCTGCTGCGAGAACATGATCTCGATACCCCCGAGGGGCGCGTCGAAGCGCTCAAGCGCACCGTCCCGGTGGTGGCGCGAATCAAGGATGCCTCGCTGCGAGACGAGTACGCCAGGCAGCTCGCCGGGTGGACCGGTTGGGACGATACCGCGATGGTGCTCGCCCGAGTGCGCGACGAGGCGAAGAAGGGTGCCCGCGGCGACACGAGTGGTAAGCGCGTGCCGTTCGAGAAGCGTCAGGCAGCGCCCACCGAAGCCCCTGCCGGGCCGCCGCGCCCGAACCCCACCGATCCGTCGCTGTGGCCGCAGCGGGAGGCTCTCAAGGCGGTACTGCAGATGCCTGCGATGGCAGGCACCGTCTTCGATTCACTACCGCCGGAGAGCTTTCACCACCCGGCGTACGCGGCGGTGCGTGACGCGGTGGCTGCTGCCGGAGGGACCGCTGCGGGACTGGGCGGAGGGGAGTGGGTCGATGCCGTGGCCAAGCAGGCCAAGGACGCCGTGGTGGTGTCGTTGGTGACCGAGTTGGCCGTGGACCCGATGCGCGTCGCCGACGACGCCCTCACGCGGTACATCTCGGGCGTTCTGGCGAGGCTGCAGGAAGTATGGGTCGGCCAGCAGGTCGCCGAGCTGAAGTCCAAGCTGCAGCGGATGTCGCCGGTCGAGAAGCCCGACGACTACAACGCCTTGTTCGGCGATCTCATCGCCCTCGAGCAATACCGCCGCAGCCTGCTCGAGCTCGCTGTGGGAAGCGTCGCAGAGGTCGGTTAGCGCCGCAATTGATCGCGCGGCACGAAGACCTGGTCCTCGTCGTCGAGCGGCTTCATCGGCTCGAGTCGCGGCTGGGTGTTGAGAGAATCCGACAACTTCTGACGCCCGACCTCGATGGCCTTCTTGGTGGCCGGGCTGGACGCAACGGCACTCGCAGTTTTACGAATCTGCTCGTACCGACCGCGACCGGCCTTGGCACCGAGCACGTATGCAGCGCCAGCCGCCAGTACCAAACGAATCATCAGTGGGTCCTTCCGTAGAGCCTGCGGCGGTACGTCCATCTTGCCCGATGACGCTTCGGCGAAGCTCGAGCAGGGCGATTTGGTACTCACCTGGGTGTGTGCGCTATTGTTTCCAACGGCTCGCACGAGAGTGTGACGCCGCGAGGTAATCCCCCATAGCTCAATTGGCAGAGCATTCGACTGTTAATCGAAGGGTTCCTGGTTCGAGTCCAGGTGGGGGAGCGCAATCCCCGTCCGGTTCTCCGGGCGGGGATTTTTGTCATTCGGTTCGGGTGGTACGCGGGTGTTGGGTGGCTATCAGACCGTGACGCTCGTGGCTGTATATCGATTGAATTAATCCCATCGACGGATGCCGGATTTGTCGGTGGTCCGCGACATACTGGATGCGCGATCCGGGAAGCTCAACCAGTGCTATAAAAAACCGGATCGGTCGGTTTTAAGGGGCTTCATGAGTTTGAGTTACGCAGCAACCGTTCCGCGTCATCTCGTTCATCGGCGTTCGCCGGCCGACGTGTTGTTGACCGACTACGAAACAGCGGACGGTACCCATCGGGCGGCCGTTCAGCTTCCGACTTCCCATCGGATGTTCGCTCCGGTCCGTCGAACCCACGACTCGCTGATGGTGGCCGAGGCTCTGCGCCAAGCGATCAGCCTCTTCTGTCACGTCAATCACGGAGTTCCGCTCGATCACGTCGTCTTCATCGGGCACTCCAAATTCGAGATCATCGATCCGCTCTCGGTCGACGAGATCGACGATTCGCTGGTCGCCGAGTCGATCACCACCGACGTGACGTTCGACGACGAGTCGATGGACAACATGAAGTTGTCGGCCAGGCTGTTGAACGGCGACCGAGTGGTCGCGTTCGGTACCGCGTCCGTGCGGTCGATCGGCCCCGAGGTGTACTCGCAGTTTCGTACGTCCTCTATGGACGACCCTCATTTCCGTCATCTGCCGGCCGGTACCGAAGTGGTCGAGGCCGCCGCAGTAGGTCGGCTCGATCCCTCCGACGTCGTCTTGGCGCAGCACACCTCCGACGGGACGATCGTCGTCGCGCCCGACCCTCGGAACATGGCAATGTTCGACCACTCGGTCGAATATCTTCCCGGCGTGACGATGCTCGAAGCCGCCCGTCAGGCACTGCGCCTGGCGACCGGAACGCCGACGCTGGACTTCACATCGTGCGAGGTGCGCTTCATGGGGTTCGCCGAGTGGGCGAATCCGTGCTCGGTGATCGTCGACACCGATGGCACCGACGGTGTGCACCGCATCCAGTTCGAGCACGACGGAGCCGTGTTGTCGGCAATGTCGGTCACGGCAACGTCCGAGCCGTGGCTGGCTTCTACCGATCGCTCCAGTCGATAACGGGATCTTCCGCGATCGCGACCAATCGCGGCAGTCGTCGACGCGGGACGACGGCGGGGAGCAATATCTGCCACATCTCGGTCAGTCGCTGCTGAAGGTCGGCCCGTCCGGTCACCATCTCCGAGACCGTGTGCACTCCGGTGAACAGCGACACGATGTACCGACCCACCGCGGTCGCGTCGACGCCGTCGACGACGTCCCCCTCTTCCTGGGCACGCTCGATCAGTTCGCCGATCTTGTCGATCCACTGCTCGAACGCCAGCGCGTGAGGCCCGTCGGCAATGGCGGATTCCAGCGTCAACCGCATACCCCCACGAGAGATGGACTCGGTCTGCAGCTGACGTCCGAGCTCCTTGGTCACCAGGATCAGCGCATCGAGCGCCTTCGGGGTGGCCTCGACGATGACGGCAGTAGCAGTGGCCGCCATGGTCAACTGCGCGTCGATGACGGCCTGCGCCAACTCTTCCTTGGACGAGAAATGGAAGTACATCGCGCCTTTGCTCACCCCGGCATGCGCAATGATCGTGCTCAAACTGGCTGTGCCGTAACCGAACTTCTCGAAGCTGGCAGCCGCGCCTTCGAGTACGGCCTGCCTGGTGGACGCTGCGCGCTCTTGCATCGGTAGACAATAGCTGTTACTCGGGTTCACGGCGCGGTGTGTGAACTTACCGGTGCTTCATCGGTAGTCGGTGTCCGAACCCGATGGGCGAGCGCCGCGCTTGCTCGAGGCGATCCTGCAGATAGGTCTCGATCCAGTCGAAGGCGCGCGAGCCCAGTGGTAGACGCAGCGGAGGAGTGCTCGACGAAATTGCCGCCAGGACGGCATCCGCACCGCGGCGTGGATCGCCGGGCTGCGTGCCGTGAGTGGCCTCGAACGCTGTTCGAGCCGGTCCGATCAGACCGGCGTAATCGTCCATCGGGGTTCCCCACTGCATGGAACGGCCGCTCGCGTCCGTCCGGAACGGGCCGGGTTCGACAATGGTGACGCCGATACCGAGATGACGCACCTCCGCGGCGAGAGCCTCCGAGAACCCTTCCAGCGCGAATTTGCTTCCGGCGTAAGCGGTTCCGCCAGGACCGGGTACCACGCCTATGACCGAGGACATCTGCACGATGTGGCCGCGTCGGTGCGCCCGCATCGAGGGCAGTACCGCCCGGGTGACGGCGAGCGGACCGAAGAAGTTGACGTCGACGTTCTCACGGAACCGACAGTCGTCGATCCCCTCGAATGCGCCGAGTAGGCCGTAGCCCGCATTGTTGACCAGCACGTCGATGCGTCCGAACCGTCCGAGCGCGCGGTCCACGGCGGAATCGATCGATTCCTGGTCGGTGACGTCGAGGCGAGAGTGGAGCAATCGATCGTTTTCCGGCCTCTCGAGATCGGCCACGTCGCGGGCCGTGGCGACCACTCGATCGCCTGCCTCGAGTGCAGCACGAACGAACTCGCGGCCGAAACCGGATCCGGCACCGGTGATGAACCAGACCCTGCTCGACAACGTCGTGTCCATCTCGGTATGCCTCCCTGGGCGAGAACGATCGTGCGCCGCGCACACGGTAGCGACGTGAGATGACGGCGAGCAAGCGAATTGATGGCACGCTGTTGCCATGGTCGCTAGCAGTGCAGGGATCCTGTTGTATCGGGTTGGTACCGGCGGCCCGGAGGTCCTGATCGCACATCCCGGCGGACCGTTCTGGGCGCGTAAGGACGACGGAGCCTGGTCCATCGTCAAAGGTCTCGTGGCCGACGGCGAAGACCTGTGGACCACAGCCCAACGAGAGTTTCGCGAGGAAGTGGGGATGGACGTTCCCGCCGGACAACCGGTGGACCTCGGCACGCTGAAGCAGCGCGGTGGGAAGGTCGTCACCGCTTTCGGCGTCGAAGCCGACCTCGATGTGACGAATGCGGCGAGCAACACATTCGAGATCGAGTGGCCGCCGAAATCCGGTGTGATGGCCGCGTTTCCCGAGGTCGACCGCATCGAGTGGTTCGGGATCGCGCAGGCCAGAACGAAGCTTCTGGCATCGCAGCACCCGTTTCTCGACGCAGTGGAAGCTGTTGTGGGGGCGCGATAGTTTCGGCATGGGGGCCGGGGGTATCCAGCGGCCGGAAATGACGAGATGAGCAGATGCAGGGTGGGAAGTGGATCATGACGCAGACGGAATCGTCCAGCGCACAGGCCATGGTGGAAACGTCTCGGGTGGAAACGTCTCGGGTGGAAACGTCGGTGGTGAAAACGTCGGTGGTGGATACGTCTCTGTTGGAGACACAATGGGGCGGACGCGTCGTCGCGTCGGCGTTCGTCGTTCTGACCGCAGGACTGTCATGGGCGGTCGCGGCGACGGCCATGATCGGCTGACGACCACAGGTCGGTCGGTAGATTCTGCTCGGCGACAACTACGGAGGGCAGCACAGTGACCGACAGCAGCGTGTCGACAACCCCACCGGCCGTCGAGGTACCCAAGCGCGCCTGGCAGGCGCTGATCGTTCTGCTTCTGGGAATGTTCATGGCGCTCCTCGACACCACAATCGTGAACGTGGCCCTACCGACCATCGGCACCACGTTGAACGCGTCGGAATCGATACTGTCGTGGATCATCTCGGGCTATGCGCTGGCTTTCGGTCTTGCTCTGATTCCGGCAGGCAAGGTAGGCGACCGTATCGGCCACAAGTGGGTGTTCTTCGCCGGCCTCGCGTTGTTCACCGTCGCGAGCTTCGCGTGCGGTCTGGCTCAGGACGACCTCCAGTTGGTGATCGCAAGGGTCGTCCAAGGCCTCGCGGGCGGCATGTTCGTACCCGCGGTCACCGCGTTCATTCAGCTGCTGTTTCCGGGGCCCGTGCGTGGCAAGGCATTTGCCATCATGGGTGCCGTTATCGGAGTGTCCACTGCGCTGGGGCCCATCGTGGGTGGCCTCATCATCCAGGCGTTCGGCGAGGAGAACGGGTGGCGGTTGGTCTTCTGGGTCAATCTGCCCATCGGAATCGTCGGTTTGATCGCTGCCGCGGTATTGCTGCCGAAGAAGGAAGACTCCGCTCCCGAGGCGCGCCCCGGAATCGACTGGCTCGGACTGATTCTCATCTCCGTGGGATTGATCGCCCTGCTGGTACCGCTGATCGAGGGTCAGCAATTGGGCTGGCCGCTGTGGACCTACCTCACTATTGCTGCCGGTCTCGGTCTGATCGCGTCGTTCGGTTGGTGGGAAGTGGTTCGCACCGGCCGAGGACACAGTCCATTGGTGCCGCCGAGGTTGTTCACCCGGCCGGCGTTCACCGGGGGTGTCGTCCTGGCTCTCGTCTACTTCGCGGCGTTCACCAGCATCTTCTTCACGATCTCGCTGTTGTGGCAAACAGGGCTCGGCAACTCTGCTCTGTCGTCGGGGCTCGTGTCGATACCGTTCGCGATCGGCAGCATCATCGCGTCCTCACAGAGCAACAGGCTGACCATTCGTCTCGGTCGCACTGTTTTGATACTCGGGGCCACGCTCGTCTCGGTCGGGCTGATCTGGCTGTGGATCATACTTGCGACCAGCTCTGCCGACACCATTTCCCATTGGACGTTGATGGTTCCGCTGTTCATCGCGGGTCTGGGTAACGGTGCGTTCATCGCACCCAACGCGCAATTCATCGTAGCGACGGTGGACCGCGACGATGCGGGCGCGGCAAGCGGGGTCATCTCCACCATGCAGCGCGTCGGCTCCGCTATCGGCATCGCCGTGATCGGCAGTGTCCTGTTCGGAAGTTTGGCCATCACCGGACCCGACACGGTCGGATCGGGCTTCCTGCACGGAGCGGCCATGGCGATGGCGGTCAGTGCAGCGTTCAGCTTGGTGGCGCTGGCTCTGGTCTTCGCGCTCCCCAAGAAGGTTCAGAGCGCGGGCTGAGCGCCCACGCTCAGGTGCTCAGACCTCTGCTGTGTCGATCGACGACCGAGGCCGCAAGATCGGCGATCTTGACGTTCAGGTCCTGAGACGACTTGCGCAGTAAAGCGAACGCCTCGTCGTCGGACACGTTGTGCAGAGCCATGATCAGACCGATGGCCTTGCCGATCTCCCTGTTGCTCTCGAGCCCGTCACGCAGAGTCGACGCTTCCTGTCCGTTCATGACTGCGGCAACGGTGACCGCTGTGAACGCCGTCAGAATGACCGCCTTGTTCGCGCTGTCGGTGTCGAACACACCCGGCTGGTCGGTGAACAGATTCAGCGCGCCCACCTTCTGCTCGTCCACCTTGAGCCGAAATCCCATGGCACCGCGCACCGGCGTGCGGTTCAACACACCGCGCGCCATCGCGGGCCACTGGGTGGGGGTCCGGAAGTCGGTTTCGAGCTGCGCTGCCTCGCTGGTGATCGCGTCCAGACATGGGCCTTGACCGGTAGCGCGTTCGATGTCGTCGACGACGCGAGCGACATCGTCCGAGGCTGCGACGGTGACGGGCTTTCCGTGACGCATCAGCATCAGGCTGGCATGATCGCAATGCGGAACGATCAGTACGGCGGCGTTGCAGATCGCAGTGTAGATTTCCTCGGCGCTGCTGCCTCGGTACACGATGTCGGCCAGAGCGGCAAAAACAGTTGCCGGGTCGGTCGACGGGCTCTCGTGCTGCGAGAGGTCCTTCACGTGCAACTCCCGTCCAGTGTGCTCGGTCGAGCAATCAGTATTCGATGTACAGCAACCGTACCGCCACGGCATGGGGTGTTCGAACGGGCGGGGGCCAGCAGTAGCCTCAGATCGTGAGCGATGCGCAAGAGGCTACGGGGTTCGAATACGGCCACGACGGACCGAAATCGATCGTGGTGGGTATCGACGGGTCCGATTCGTCGTGGCGTGCGGCTGCCTACGCCGCAGGACTCGCCCGTAGGCAACGATCGCTGCTGGTACTGGTGTACGTGCAACCCATCGCCACCGCGTCGTGGGGCCAGGCCGGCATCTCACTCGTCGAAACCGGTCAGCAGATCGCCGACGAGTTGCTCGACTACATCAGAACCTCGGCTGCCCGGTTCGGGGATCGAGAGCGCGTGCGCTGGGAGTTCCGTACCGCACAGGGTGATCCGTACAACGGGCTGATCGCCGTCGCAGAACAATTGCGCACCGACGCCGTCGTCGTGGGGGCGTCCGAGAATGCTGGACATCGAATAGCGGGTTCGGTGGCGGTCCGATTGGTCAAAGCGGGACGCTGGCCGGTGACGGTGGTGCCCTGAACCTTCCGGTCGCTGAAGCCCGGGCTCGTCGAGCGGCCGCCGCCTCGGCGACGACCTGAGAGATTCGACCTGCGACCTGAGATCCGGCTGCGGACACGATGGTGGGGCGGGCGGGGCTCGAACCCGCGACCAATGGATTATGAGTCCACGGCTCTAACCGACTGAGCTACCGCCCCATGCTCGTACGAGGTACGGGCCTGCAGAATCGTACAGAATCCGGCCCCCGCGATGGTGCATCGGGTGCGCTACTTGGCGCGGACCTGCACCGGGACCCCGTTGAGGATCGCGTTGGCGGAGACGGCGTCGACGCGATTCGGGTCGGTGATGTCGTTGACACTCGGTCCCTGCACCGTCGTCGCAACGGACAACTGGACGCCGGGGCGCTGATGGCCGAAGCCGTGCGGCATGCTCACCACGCCCGGCATCATCTTCTCCGACGCGCTCACCTCGATGTCGACGGTTCCGGCAGCGGACGTGACCGACACCATGGATCCGTCCTCGATGCCGCGATGTGCGAGGTCGTCCGGATGTGCCAGAAGTTGGTGTCGCGCTTTGCCTTTGGTCAGACGAGCGGTGTTGTGCATCCACGAGTTGTTGCTGCGAAGGTGCCGCCGACCGATCATCAACAACTCGTCACCACTCGGAACTGCGCTGGAATGCAGGAGATCCACTAGTGCGGGAAGTTCGGTGACCACCACATCCTGAATCAACTGGACACGCTTGTCCCGCGTCTTCAACTTCTGTGGAAAGCCGGGACGCAGTGGGCCGAGGTCGATGCCATGCGGATTGGCCCGAAGCTTGCGCAGCGACAACCCTTTTCGTCGACTGCGAAGCAGGATATCCAGAGTGCGGGCAGGGGACAGGCGCAGGCGGGCCTCGCCGATGACGTTCTTCGGGCTCACTCGTGCCTTCAGTCGGCCGACCGTCGAACCCGCCATGCGATTCTTGTAGCGCAGCGACAGATCTCGGAAGATCTCCCAATCATGCTTGGCATCCGGCTGCTTGGGGAGCACCGCAGGCATGTACTTCGCGGTGTTGTGAACCGCGAACGAATTGAAGATCAAATCGTAGTGATCGCGCTCGAGCGACATCGTCGGTGGCAAAATCACGTGTGCGTGACGCGAGGTCTCGTTGATGTAGAAATCGAACGACACCATGAAGTCCAGATTCGCGAACGCGTCGTTCAGCGTGGTGCCGCCCGGCATCGACAACACCGGGTTACCCGACAGCACCGCCATCGCGCGGATCTGGTCCTTGCCTTCGGTGGTGATTTCGTCGACGAGCGTCGAACAGGGGTATTCGCCTGCGAACTCGGGCAGATCCCGAACGCGGCTACGCCACTTGTCGAAGTGGCCGCGGCCGACGATGCCTTGCGAGATCAGATCGATCGCAGGATCGGTCACCATCGCACCACCCGGGCGGTCGAGATTGCCGGTGATGATGTTCAGCACCTGAATTGCCCACTGACACACGGTGCCGAACTGCTGCGTCGACACGCCCATCCGGCCGTACGCGACGGCAGATTTCGCCGCGGCGAAATCACGAGCGAGACCGGAGATTTCGTCCGCCGGGATCCCGACCACCGGAGCCACGGCCTCCGGAGTGAACTCGGCGACCAGATCTTCGAGTTGGTCGGCCCCGTCGACGTACTCGGCCACCGTCACCGAGCCGTCGGCGACGATGATGTGGATCATCGCGAGCAGCAGAAGTGCGTCGCTACCGGGTCGAACGAAGAAGTGAGTGTCGGCGATGTCGGCGGTCTCGGTCCTGCGCGGATCCACCACGACCAGGCGGCCGCCCCGTTTACGCAGTGCCCGTGCCCTTTTGGCGAAGTCCGGCACCGTCATCATGCTGCCGTTCGAGGCCATCGGATTACCGCCGAGAACGAGAAAGAAATCGGTTCGATCGATGTCCGGGATCGGCAGCAGCAGCTGATGGCCGTACAACAGGTGGTCGACGAGTTGATGTGGCAGCTGATCCAGCGAGGTCGCGGAGTAGCGATTGCGCGTGCGCAGCAGCGAGGTGAACGGAATTCCGTGCGTCATCGCGCCCATCGAATGCACGTTGGGATTGCCCTGATAGAGGCCGACAGCATTGCGCCCGTACTTCTTGCGCGTCGAGACGAGACCGTCGACGACGAGGTCGTATGCCTCGTTCCATCCGATCTTCTCCCACTTTTCACCCACCCGCTTGACCGGCGTGGTGAGGCGATCGGTATCGGCATGAAGATCGATCAGTGAGAGCGCCTTGGGGCAGATGTGGCCGCGGGAGAGTGGATCCTTCTCGTCACCCCGGATCGACACCACAGCGTCGTTCTCCACGGTGAACTCGAGCCCGCAGATCGCCTCGCACAAATTGCACGATCCATACACAACCGACATTGCATCTCCCATTCCTGTGGACCGAGACTAGCCCGGCGGGGGACCGGGGCACCGTCATCGGCCGACAATTAGGCTCTGCAGTCGTGCCTACCCTCGATCTCACAGCCTCGTGGCCCGTCGATCATGTCAGTGCAGCAGTTGTCATCGACTCCGGTGTTCGGGAAGAAGTCGGCGACACCGACAGTGTCTACGAACTCGCCTCGGTGACCAAGCTACTGAGTGCGTACGCGGTTCTCGTTGCCGTCGAGGAGGGTGCGGTGGAACTCGATCAGCCCGCCGGGCCGGAGGGTTCGACGGTGCGTCATCTGCTGGCGCACGCGTCTGGATTGGCGTTCGGTGATCGGACCGTGCAGGCACCGGCGGGCACCAAGCGGATCTATTCGAGCGCCGGGTTCGAGGTGCTGGCCGAACTGATCGAAGCCGAATCGGGGATTGCCTTCCCGGACTACCTGGACGAGGCCGTGTGCGGGCCGCTGCAGATGACGAACACCTCGCTGCCGGGCTCGGCCGGTCACGGCGGCCGGTCCACGCTTGCCGACCTGACGAGGTTCGCGTCCGAGTTGCTCGCGCCGACACTCCTGGCGTCGCAGACACTGGCGTCGGCGACAGAGGTGCAGTTCCCCGGTCTGAACGGGATCGTGCCCGGTTACGGATCGCACAAGCCGTGTGATTGGGGGCTCGGCTTCGAGTTGCGTGGCGACAAGACCCCGCATTGGACTGGCAGCACCAACTCGTCGTCCACCTTCGGTCACTTCGGGCAAGCCGGAACATTCCTGTGGGTGGATCCGGCGGTACGCACTGCATGCGTGGTGTTGACCGATCGGGCCTTCGGAGACTGGGCCAAGCCGCTGTGGCCGGAGTTGTCCGACGCGGTGCTGGCAGGGTGAAACTCTTCTGTTCACAGATTGCACTGGCGCAACAGGGGCAACTCGGGGCACACTAGTACACACACGCATTGAATCACTGCAGCCAGCCGAAGCATGTCGAGGTCGTTGGGGAAGACGTCCCTCGTCGAAGCTGGAGGTAGTGCAATGCGTGGATCGAATCAGTTCGCAGAAGCGACGTCGGGTGTTGTGTACATCCACTCGTCGCCCGCTGCGCTGTGCCCGCACGTCGAATGGGCGTTGACCGACGCCCTGAATTGTCGTGCCAATTTGAAGTGGTCTGCGCAGCCCGCCTCCGACGGCCAGCTCCGCGCCACCACCGACTGGGTCGGCCCGGTCGGTACCGGAGCCACGCTGGCCGGCATCCTGCGCTCGTGGCAGATGCTGCGGTTCGAAGTGACCGAGGACGCCAGCGAAGGCGTCGACGGCGAACGGTTCTCCCACGTACCGGGGTTGGGCCTGTGGCGCGGAACGACGAGCGCCAACGGTGACGTGGTCCTCGGTGAGATGCGACTGCGCGCCCTGATGGAGAACAACCAGGGCAATTTCACTGCAGCCGTGGAGCATGCTCTCGGCTCGGACTGGGACGCCGCCCTCGAGCCGTTCCGCACCTGCGGAGCCGGAGCCGAAGTGACTTGGTTGAGCCGCGACGTCGGCTAACCGCTGGGGTTGCTGGGGTACGAGGGTGACGGTAGTTTCGCTGGCGTGCCTGGGGTAGGCATGTGGGAACGACCGTGGAGTGGTGAGTTCGATGCTGTCGACTGGAAAAGTGATTCGATTCGACGAGTTCAAGGGGTACGGATTCGTAGCGCCGGACGAGGGCGGCGAGGACGTGTTCATTCACGTCAACGATCTGGACTTCGACAAGAGACTGTTGGCACCGGGAGTTCGCGTCGAATACGTCGCCGTCGAAGGCGACCGAGGCCTCAAAGCCACCCAGGTGCAGATCATCGAGGGCCCGGCTTCGACCGCACTGGTGACCCGACACAAGCCGGACGTGCCGTTCCACAACGTTCCGCTCACCGACCACGAGCACCACGAAGACGTCATGTGCGACGTGTTGTCCGAGGCAGACTTCACCGCGGAATTGACCGAAGCGCTCCTGACCACCAACGGCACGTTGACTGCCGCACAGATTCTCGATATCCGATCAGCGATGTTGCGATTGGCTCACGACCACAAATGGATCGAGAACTGACGAACCCGTAGATGCTCGACCCACCCGGAATCTGCGTGGTCGGAACGGCCTGCCGGTTCCACAAGCACCCGGCCCGCCCGATTCCGGATAACCGCCCGCCCGGGTCCGGGTGACGCCCGCCCGGGTCCGGATGAATGTGGCTTTGTTGCACTTGGAGCGCCTGAAAGCCGCATTGATCCCAACGGGGGGCGGGGTGCTCGAGCCCAACCCGAGGCAAGTTCTCGGTGTAGCGGCGCGCCCGCAGGCCCTCAGAACTATCGAGACCGAGCCGGAGAGGGGAGCGATCAGAGTGGGATGTTCTTATGGTTGCCCCGCGCCGCGGGAGCAGCAGCGAGTGCCTTGGCGACGGTGCTGCGGGTCTTGCTCGGCTCGATGACCTCGTCGACGACACCGATGGCCACCGCGCGCTCGACGCCACCGGCGATGCTTTCGTGCTCGACGGTGAGTCGGTCGTGCAGCGCGTCACGCTCTTCCTCGGGCGCGGCGGCGAGTGCCTTCTTGTGCAGAATGCCGACGGCTGCTTTAGCGCCCATCACGGCGACCTCGGAGCCGGGCCAGGCGTACACGGCAGTGGCACCGAGTGCACGGGCGTTCATGGCGATGTACGCACCGCCGTAGATCTTGCGGGTGACCAGGGTGACGCGAGGAACGGTCGCTTCGGCGAAGGCGTGCAACAGTTTTGCTCCGCGACGCACGACGCCTTCCCATTCCATGCTGACGCCGGGGAGGTAGCCGGGTACGTCGACCACAACGATGAGCGGAATGCCGAACGCGTCGCACAGTCGCACGAATCGTGCTGCTTTCTCGGCGCTTTCGGAGTTGAGGCAGCCGCCGAGTCGGATGGGATTGTTGGCGATGACACCGACGGTGCGGCCGCTGATGCGTCCGAGTCCGATGACGATGCTGCGGGCCCAGCCGCCCTGGAACTCCTCGAAGGTCGATTCGCCCTCGACGTTGTCGAGCAGTTCGTGAACGATCGGGTGCACATCGTATGCCCGGCGGTTCGATTCGGGCATCAGTGCTCGAAGGTCGGTGTCCCCGTGCTCGGCGGCGGCGATATCGAATTCGCCCTGCTCGCAGAACATGGACACCAGACGGCGGGCGCGGGTGAAGGCGTCCATCTCGCTGTCGGCGACGATGTGGCAGACACCCGACTTCTTGTGGTGGGTGTCGGGGCCGCCGAGCGAGGCCATGTCGACCTGCTCACCGGTGACGCTGCGGACGACGTCGGGACCGGTGACGAACACGCGGCCCTCGGGAGCCATGATGACGACGTCGGTCAACGCGGGACCGTAGGCGGCACCGCCTGCGGCGAAGCCGAGGACGACGGAAATTTGGGGGACGAGGCCGGATGCTCGAACCATGGCCTCGAAGACGAGTCCGACGGCATGGAGAGCTTCGACGCCCTCGGCGAGGCGTGCGCCGCCAGAGTGCCACACGCCCACGATGGGGGCACGCTGCTCGATGGCGGTATCGATCGCGGCGACGATGTGCTTGCAGCCGTCGACGCCCATTGCTCCGCCCATGACGGTGGCGTCGGAGCAGTACGCGATGGTGTGGACTCCGTCGATCTCACCGGAGGCCGCGAGGATGCCGGACTTGTCCCGATTGTGCAGGGGAACAGTGGTTCCGGTGTCGAAGAGATTCTCGAGGCGGGCGAGAGGATCGCGCGGATCGGTGGAGGTACCGGATCGAGTGGCGGGAGCCAGAATGGTCATCGCTTGTCCTTCTTCAGGGCCCCCGTGGGGGCGAGGCCCGAACCGGGGCCGTTTGCGAGAAACGGTCCCCGGTTCGGATCATGCACTGCAAGAGCGAGATTCGCTGAGTCGAAATGAGCGACTCAGTGCATCACGCCTTTCCGAAGGCGAGCGCTACGTTGTGCCCACCGAATCCGAACGAGTTGTTGATCGCGTAGTCGATCTGTCCGACGCGGGGCTCGCCCTTGACGACGTCGAGATCGATTTCGGGATCTTGGTTCTCCAAATTCAGTGTGGGAGGGATGATTCCCTCGCGCACTGCCAGCACCGTCAGAACCGACTCGAGGGCGCCGACGGCACCGATCGAGTGGCCCAGAGCGGATTTCGGTGCGTACACCGCTGCGTGATTTCCGACGGCCTTGTTGATCGCCAGCGCCTCGGCGGTGTCTCCGATGGGAGTTGCCGTGGCGTGTGCGTTCACGTGGGTGATGTCGGACTTCTGCAGGCCTGCGGTCTCGATTGCGCGTTGCATCGCACGCGCGGCACCCTTGCCCTCCGGGTCGGGAGCCACGAGGTGGAACCCGTCGGAGGTGATTCCGGCACCGAGCAAGCGGGCGTGAATCGTTGCGCCGCGAGCCTTGGCGTGCTCCTCGGTCTCGATGACCATGAGCGCACCCGCTTCACCGAAGACGAAACCGTCACGATCCTTGTCGAACGGACGTGAGGCACCCTTCGGATTGTCGTTGTTGGTGCTCATCGCCCGCATCATGGAGAAGCTGGCGATCGGAACAGCATCGATGTATCCCTCGACGCCGCCGGTGACGACCATGTCCGCGTCGCCCATCACGATCATCCGCCACGCATGCGCGATGGCTTCCGATCCCGAGGAGCACGCCGAGACAGGAGTGATGACGCCGGCCTGCGCTTTGAGCTCGAGTCCGACGACCGCGGCGGGGCCGTTGGGCATGACCATCTGAACGGCGAGCGGCGAGACCTTGCGGTAACCGCCGGCCTTCATCTTGTCGTTGGCGTCGATCAGCGAATCGCCGCCTCCGAGGCCGGTGCCGATCGATACGCCGAGGCGAAGTGGATCGACGTCGGGGGTCCCGGCGTTCTTCCACACTTCGCGACCGAGCACGGTGGCCAGCTGCTCCACGTAGCTCAGGCGACGAATCTCGACCCGTGAGAGCAGGCTCTGCGGGTTCACCGCGAGGTGTCCGCCGATCCGCACCGGCAGGTCGTACTCGGCGACGAAATCGTCTTCCAGAGTTGCAATTCCGCTGTCGCCGTTCAGCAGACCCTTCCACGTGGCATCGACGTCACCCGCAAGTGACGTGGTCGCAGCGAGGCTGGTGACGACGACACTGGGGAAGCGTCCGTTGGCGGTGGATGGGTTGGTCATGGGCCGTGTCACTCGCTCGCGGAGTCGTCGAGCTTGGCCTTGATAGCTTCAGCGGCTTCGGGGTTCTCCGCTTCGAGCTTCTGGATGTAGTTGACGGCGTCACCGACGGTGCGCAGACCGGCGAGGTCCTCGTCGGGGATCTTCACGCCGTACTTGTCCTCGGTCTGCACTGCGATCTCGACCATGGAGAGCGAGTCGATGTCGAGGTCGTCGACGAAGGACTTCTCGATGGTCACCTCGGACGGTTCGATGCCCGTGACCTCTTCGATGATCTCTGCAAGTCCGGCGATGAGGTCTTCCTGGCTGGCCACTGTTGTGGGTCCCTTCTCTTCTGTGTCGAACGCCGAAGTCATGTGCTTCGAGACGCGGTTGTGCATTTCTGCCACTCTGGGAGTGGAAGTAGTTCCGCAGCGCTGAGGCTGCGGTGTGGGTCTGCCGAGCTATCCGAGCTCGGCCAGTGCGGAAATGTCCGCCGGTGTCTTCAGGCCGAGGTTGGCGACGCCGCGCAGTTCACGCTTGGCGATGCCGACCAGTGCGCCTGCCGGGGGCAGTTCCACAAGTCCGGTGACCTGCGCGGTGCGCAGGTAGGCGTTGCACAGATCCCATCGCACGGGGCGAGTGACCTGAGCGGCAAGTTTGTCGAGAGCGTCGGCACCCGAGGTGACCGGCTGACCGTCCGAGTTGGACAGCAGGGTCCGCGTCGGATCGGACGGTGTGATGGCGGCTGCGGCTGCGGCAACGGTGTCGCCCGCCGAGGCCATGTACTTGGTGTGGAATGCGCCGGCGACCGGGAGTGCGCGAACCCGGGCCTTCTCGGGCGCGCTCTCGGCCAGTTCGGCGAGCTTGGTCAGCAGGCCGGCAGCGACGATCTGACCGGCAGCGTTGACGTTGGCCGGGGCGAGATCCAGTTCTTCGAGTCGGGCGAGCACGGCGGCCTCGTCGCCGCCCAGGACGGCGGACATGCCTGTGGGCTCGAGCGCGCAGGCCTTCGCCATCGCAGCGCCGCGGACCGCGGCGAGGGAGACAGCGTCGTCCGAGGAGATGACTCCTGCGATCGCTGCAGCAGCGAGCTCACCGACGGAATGACCGGCGACGATGGCGTCCTCGGGGAACAGTCCACGTGCTGCGATCTCCTCGAAAGCGAGCAGAGCCGATGCGACGACCAAGGGCTGGGTCACCGCGGTGTCGGTGATTTCCTCGGCCGTGGCCGTGGTGCCGAGACGGACGAGGTCCAGGCCGGACGCCTTGGACCACAGCGCCAATCGGTCGGCTGCGCCGGGCAGTTCGAGCCATGGCAGCAGCATGCCGGGAGTCTGGGAGCCCTGACCGGGCGCAAGCAACGCAATCACAGAGTTAAGGGAACACTGTCGACCCGCTGAACAGTGATGTCGCGCTCGATGAACTCTCGACAAGCAATTTGTGGGAACCCTACAAATCGCCTCGTGAGGATCAGCTATCGCCGGACGGTGGTTCCGCGTTACGTCACCACTTCGCCGAATGTGACCTGTGTGACATATGGGGCGGAATGGGACGGTTCGTGATGCGTTCGAGCCAACCTACCTACCGTTGCCGCGACCCGAAGCACGTACGCATCGCGCGGGTTGGTGGGATCTCGACCGGTGACCTCGGCGATGCGCTTGAGGCGATAGCGGACCGTATTTGGATGAACAAACAGCTGCCGTGCGCAGGTTTCCACGGCGCCACCACAGTCCAGATAGGCGTCGAGCGTGTCGGCCAAGCCGGAGCCCGCCGCAGCCAACGGAACCACCACATGATCGTTCAGCGCCGATATGGCCGCACCGTCGTTCAACAACGCGCGCTCGGGCAACAACTCACCCGCATGCACCGGACGCGGCGCACCGCGCCACCCTGCCACGGCCTGCATCCCGGCGAATGCCTCCACCGCGCTCGAGTGCGCGGCACCGAGCGTGCGGGTGGTGGGACCGATGACGACCGGTCCGTCGGAGAAGTTCTGCAGCATCTCGTCGATGAACGTGTGGTGGGCCGACGAATCGGTGATCTGGCCGCTGACCACCATGACCAACCGCGTGCCTTGCACCACCGCCAGCGCCGCGCGTCCGTGCTTCTGCGCCACGGCGTGCACGGTTCCGACCACCGACACCCCCCGGTCTTCCGGGGGAGTGCCGACCAGCACCGTTGCGGGCGCGGTGGCGTCCCAGTTCAACGTGGCGGCGCGGGACAGCATGTCCGAGCCGGTGTCGCCGCGAACGACCGCGTCGACCACGAGGGCTTCGAGGCGGGTGTCCCAGGCTCCACGGGACTCGGCGGCACTGGCGTAGACCGACGCGGCCGCGAAGCCGAGCTCGCGGCCGTATCGCAACACGGCTTCGGTCAAGGCCACCAGTTGCTGATCGTTGCGGGCGAGAGCCGGGAGCCACTGCTCGAAGAACTCCATTGCCACCCGGACCATGTCGACTGTCTGGCGCAGAGTGAGGCGCCGGGCGAGATCCTGGGGAATCACCTGGAAGGCATCGAGCGAGAAGCGAATATCGCTGTTCGGATTCTTCAGCCATTCGAGAAAGTTGTCGACGGCCGTCTGAATGAGCAACTGGACACTCGCACGCTGCGCAGCATCCAGATCGCCGAAGAACGGCAGCTGGCCCTGCATCGTCGTCACGGCTTCGGTGGAGAGTCGGCCGGAGAACTGTTTGACCCGTCGCAGCAGGGCGTCGGGCAGAGGATCGCGCTTCTGGCGGGAGGGTGCCAGTGAGGCGACCGGAAGGTGCACCTCGTTGTCCGACGTCACTGAGTCACGGGTCAGGGAATCACGCAGAGCTTCGCGATAGGCGTCACGCCTGGACACATCGCGTGCGGACGCGGTGCCCGGAGGGTCGGGTTTCGCATCGGACATAAGGAGAACCTACGCCCGACCCCCGCCCCTATCGCGACGGACGTGCTTCGCGACGTGGGACGGGGGTCGGCCGAACAGGCGTGGAACCTACGCCGAACCGGTATCGGCGTACGACGTCGGAGCTGCAGTGACGTCGTCGATCTTGTACTTATCCGCGGCTTCGACGGCCTTGGACTTGTCGATCTCACCGGATGCGGCAAGCGCGGACAGCGTGGCGACCACGATCGACTCGGCGTCGACGTTGAACACCCGACGCGCGGCGGGACGGGTATCGGAGAACCCGAAGCCGTCGGTGCCGAGAGTGACGTAATCGCCCGGAACCCACTGGCGAATCTGGTCCGGTACTGCACGCATCCAATCCGAGGACGCGATGACCGGGCCGTTGGCATCGGCCAGAGCAGAGGTGACGAACGGAACGCGCTTGTCCGCACCCGGGTTGCGCAGCGACTCCCGCTCGGCGTCGACGCCGTCGCGGCGCAGCTCGCCCCACGACGTCACCGACCAGACTGCCGAACGAACGCCCCACTCCTCGAACAGCAATTCTCGGGCCTTGCGGGCCGAGACCATGCCGACGCCCGACGCCAGCAACTGCGCCTCGGGTCCGTCGCCCTCCTGCGGAGCAGCGAACCGGTAGATGCCCTTGAGTAGACCCTCGACATCGAGGTTCTCCGGCTCGGCCGGCTGCACGTACGGCTCGTTGTACAGGGTGATGTAGTAGAAGATGTTCTCGCCGCCGAAGCCCTCGACACCCTCGGTGCCGCCGTACATCCTCCGCAGACCGTCCTTGACGATGTGTGCAATTTCGTACGAGAACGCCGGGTCGTAGGCCACGGCCGCCGGGTTGGTCGACGCCAACAGCAGCGAGTGACCGTCGGCGTGCTGCAGGCCCTCACCGGTGAGGGTGGTGCGTCCTGCGGTGGCACCGAGGACGAACCCGCGAGCCATCTGGTCCGCGGCGGCCCACAGGCCGTCGCCGGTGCGCTGGAAGCCGAACATCGAGTAGAAGATGTACAGCGGAATCATGACCTCGCCGTGCGTGGCGTACGAGGTACCGACCGCGGTGAACGACGACGTGGAACCCGCTTCGTTGATGCCCTCGTGCAGGATCTGGCCGACCGAGCTCTCCTTGTAGGCGAGCATCAGCTCAGAGTCCACCGAGGTGTACAGCTGGCCGTTGCGGTTGTAGATCTTGAGCGAGGGGAACCACGAGTCCATACCGAACGTGCGGGCCTCGTCGGGGATGATCGGCACGATGCGGTGGCCGATCTCCTTGTCTCGCAACAACTCCTTCATGACGCGCACGAGTGCCATTGTGGTGGCGACTTCCTGCTTGCCCGAGCCCTTGCGGAGCGTTTTGTAGGTGTCGTCGCCCGGCTGCGGCAACGGCTTCACGCTCACCCGACGCTCGGGAACGAAGCCACCGAGCTTGTTGCGACGATCGAGCATGTACTGGATCTCGGGAGCATCCGCACCGGGGTGGTAGTACGGCGGCATGTACGGATCCTTCTCCAACTCTTCGTCGGAGATCGGGATGTGCTGGAGATCGCGGAACGTCTTGAGGTCGTCGAGGGTCAGCTTCTTCATCTGGTGCGTGGCGTTACGGCCCTCGAAGTGCTTGCCGAGGGTGTAGCCCTTGATGGTGTGCGCCAGGATGACCGTCGGCTGGCCCTTGTGCGACATCGCAGCCGCGTACGCAGCGTGCACCTTGCGGTAGTCGTGGCCACCGCGCTTGAGGTTCCAGATCTCGTCGTCGGACAGATCTTTGACGAGCTCCTTCGTGCGCGGATCGCGGCCGAAGAAGTGATCGCGAACGTAGCCGCCGTCGTTGGCCTTGTAGGTCTGGAAATCACCGTCGGGCGTGGTGTTCATCAGGTTGACGAGCGCGCCGTCGCGGTCCGCGTGGAGCAATGCATCCCACTCGCGGCCCCAGACGACCTTGATGACGTTCCAGCCCGCACCGCGGAAGAACGACTCGAGCTCCTGAATGATCTTGCCGTTGCCGCGCACCGGGCCGTCGAGACGCTGCAGGTTGCAGTTGACGACGAAGGTCAGGTTGTCCAGACCCTCGGTGGCGGCCACGTGAGCAAGTCCACGTGATTCCGGCTCGTCCATCTCGCCGTCGCCGAGGTAGGCCCACACGTGCTGATCGGTGGTGTCCTTGATGCCGCGGTCGTTGAGGTAGTGGTTGAAGCGAGCCTGGTAGATGGCGTTCATCGGGCCCAGGCCCATCGATACCGTCGGGAACTCCCAGAAGTCCTGCATCAGACGCGGGTGCGGGTACGACGGCAGGCCGCCGCCCTCGGTCTCGTGGCTGGCCTCCTGGCGGAAGCCGTCCATGCGCTCGGCCGGAATGCGGCCCTCGAGGAACGCGCGAGCGTAGATGCCGGGGGAGGCGTGTCCCTGGATGAAGATGTGGTCTCCGCCGCCGGGGTGATCCTTGCCGCGGAAGAAGTGGTTGAAGCCGACCTCGTAGAGCGCTGCGGAGGACGCGTACGTGGAGATGTGTCCACCGACGCCGACGCCGGGACGCTGCGCGCGGTGCACCATGATGGCCGCGTTCCAGCGGATCCAGGCGCGGTAGCGGCGCTCCATCGACTCGTCGCCCGGGAACCACGGCTCGTTCTCGGTGGGGATGGTGTTGACGTAGTCCGTCGACGTCAGCGACGGCAGCGCGACGCGGCGCTCGCCGGCGCGCTCGAGCAACCTGAGCATCAGGTAGCGAGCGCGGTTGGGTCCGGACCTTTCCAGCAGGCCGTCGAACGACTCGATCCATTCGTTGGTCTCGTCGTTGTCGATATCGGGCAAGTACGACGCGACACCCTCACGGATGACGCGGACCCGGCCGTCCGAGCCCTTCTTGCCTGCAGACGATGTGTTCTGCCGTTCGCCGCTGTTCACTTCGGACAACGTGTGCACTCCTCAATGTGGCGGACGCTCGGTGTGGCGCCCGGTCCCGGTAGACCCGCCCCTGTGACGGCGGTCTACTTTCCTCGTTCTCGTGATTCCTCCCCAATCCTGCCGCATCTCGTTGGTTCTGGTAGTACAGAGGTCCAATACCCACCAGTAGAAATTTATGTACTCAATTTCGGCGCGGTCAGCTTGCGCGAACGGCTTCGACCCTGTTCGCTTTGTCTACTGCACCCACAATTCAAGGAGGTCACCACCGTGGTCGCCGCGGCGGACGCTCAGAACTACGCTCAGAAACTTGGCATCACTCGCGACATGGTCGTTCAAGAGCTGGGCTGGGACGAGGACACCGACGATGATCTGCGCGCCGACGTAGAAGATGCGATCGGTGGGGAGACCCTCGACGAGGATTCCGACGAGGTGATCGACGTAGTGCTGCTGTGGTGGCGCGACGGAGACGGTGACCTGGTCGATGCACTCATGGATGCGATCGGTCCGCTCTCGGACGACGGCATCGTGTGGGTCCTCAGCCCCAAGACCGGCATGTCCGGTCACGTCGAACCCAGCGAGATTGCCGAATCCGCCCCGACCGCAGGATTGACGCAGACCTCTGCGGCCAACCTCGGCGACTGGATCGGAAGTCGATTGGTTCAGCCCAAGACTCCCGCGACCAAGCGGTAGGGGAGATGCTCGACACAGGAAGACGGTTCTAGATGCCGATCGAGGTTGGCGCGGAAGCGCCCGACTTCACCCTCAAGGACCAGAACAATCAACTGGTCACGTTGTCGTCGTACCGGAACGTGAAAAACGTTCTGCTCGTGTTCTATCCACTTGCTTTCACCGGCACGTGTCAGGGCGAGCTGTGCCGAGTGCGCGACGAATTACCGACATTCGAGAACGACGACACCGCGGTCCTGGCGATCTCGGTGGGTCCGCCTCCGACTCACAAGATCTGGGCCGCAGAACAGGGCTACACCTTTCCGCTGCTGTCGGATTTCTGGCCACACGGTGAAGTGGCTCAGGCGTACGGCGTCTTCAACGAGAGCGCCGGATTCGCCAATCGCGGAACGTTCGTGGTCGACAAGTCCGGAATCATCAGATTCGCAGAGATGAACGGACCCGGGGAAGCCCGAGACAGTTCATCGTGGGCCGAAGCACTCGCACAGGTGTCTTGACCTGCGGAATTGTAGTTAGAGATCAGACACGATAAATTTCTCCAAGCGTTCCGGTGGCCGGGGTTGTCCCCAGGCCACCGGTACACGGGCGTATAGCTCAGCGGTAGAGCTCTGGTTTTACACACCAGCGGTCGGGGGTTCGAACCCCTCTGCGCCCACCATCATCTCCATGCCCGGCTCGACCGAACCTCTCGCACGATCTGCTGCGCCCGATGTTCCCCGGGCAGCCGATCACCCCTTCCGAAGAGCTTGTGACGCAGAGTGCCCGGCGTGTATTCGGTGCGATAGACACCCCGACGCTGCAATTCGGGGACGACATACTGCACGACGTCTTCGAAGGTCCCCGGGGTGATGGCGTACGCAAGGTTGAATCCGTCGATGTCGGTCTCGTCCACCCACTCCTGCAGTTGATCTGCGACTTCGCCGGGGGAGCCGACGATGCGCGGGCCGGCACCACCGATGCCGCCCCACTCGGCGATATCGCGCACCGTCCATTCCTTACCGTCGGCCCCGATCGACTGGAACGACGCGACGAACGACTGAATCGCATTGCTCTCGACATTGCCGAGCGGCTCGTCCAGCGCATAGCGCGACAGGTCGACGCCCATCCAGCCCGACATGAACACCAACGCGCCCTCGGCACTGGCATACGACCGATACTCGTCGTGCTTGGCGTGGGCGAGTTCTGAAGTCTCGTCGGTGACGATGGTGAGTAGCTGATAGATCCGTGCCGAGTACGGATCGCGGCCGGCGTCGCGCAGTGCTCGACGGATGTTCGAAACCGTCTGCGCCAGAATCTCCTTCGTGGGTGCGCCGACGAAGATCGCTTCGGCATTCTGCGCCGCGAACCGTACGCCACGCGGCGACGCGCCGGCCTGAAAGATCACCGGCGTCCGCTGCGGCGACGGCTCGGCCAGATGGATTCCAGGCACCGTGAAATGCTTGCCGCGGTGGCCGATTCGATGCACCTTGGCCGGATCGGTGAACACACCGGTCTCGCGATCGCGGACCACCGCGTCGTCGTCCCATGACGCCTCCCACAGCTTGTAGAGCACCTCGAGGTACTCGTCGGCGTGGTCGTAACGATCGTCGTGCTTCAACTGGTCGTCGTGGCCCATGTTCTGAGCCGCCGACGGCAAATATCCGGTCACCACGTTCCACCCGATCCGGCCATCGGTCAGGTGATCGAGTGTCGAGAGCCGACGTGCAAAAGGGTACGGATGCTCGAAGCCGGTGCCCGCGGTGATACCGAACCCCAGATGCTCGGTGACCGCGGCCTGTGCGCTGACGAGCAGCAGCGGATCCGCCACCGGAATCTGCGCGCCGTGCCGGATGGCAGCATCGTGATTTCCGCCGTACACGTCGTAGGTGCCGAGAACGTCGGCAATGAACAGGCCGTCGAACAAGCCGCGTTCCAACAGTCTGGCCAGGTCGGTCCAGTAGCCGAGTTCCTTGTATCGCCACGACTGATCGAGCGGGTGACGCCAGAGCCCGGGGGACTGATGCGCGACGCAATTCATGTCGAAGGCATTGAAACGAATCTCGCGTGACACGGGGAACTCCTTCGGCGGGGCGACCTGTCTTCGATATCGACAGCGGTGCGACGCTACCGACGACCCAGGTTGGTGGGAACAGTTCGGATCGTGATGAGTCGATAGCTGGTCAGCCGCGCTCCGATAGCTCAGTGTTGCGCAGTCACATCAGCGAAAGAAGCGTCGGAGCATGATCGAAATAGCGCAATTGACCAAGACGTACGGGACGGGGGACAGCCGAACCGTCGTACTCGACCGCTTGGATTTCACGGTGCAGTCCGGCGAAATTCTGGCCGTCGTCGGCCCCAGTGGTGCCGGCAAAAGCACGCTGGCCCAATGCATCAACCTGCTGACCCGGCCCACCTCGGGCTCGGTGATAGTCAACGGAGACGACCTGGCGCAGTTGAACGCCCAGCAGCTCAGGGTCGCACGTCGCCGGATCGGCACGGTATTTCAGTCGTCGAGCCTGCTGTCGCGTCGAACGGTCGCGGAGAACGTCGCCCTGCCGCTGGAGTTTCTCGGGGCCACCAAGTCGGAGACGGCGAAAAGGGTGGGGGAGCTCCTCGACCGAGTAGGTCTGTCCGACAAAGCAGCTCGGTATCCGTTTCAGCTCTCGGGCGGGCAGCGTCAGCGGGTGGGAATTGCGCGAGCGTTGGCCCTGCGGCCATCGGTCCTGCTCTCGGACGAGGCAACCTCCGGCCTGGATCCGCAGACCACCGAATCGGTGGTCGAATTGCTGCGCGAACTTCGCCGCGACCTCGATCTCGCCATCGTGTTCATCACTCACGAGATGGATACTGTTCTCCGAGCTGCAGATTCGGTGGCCAGACTCGATCACGGACGCATCGTCGAATCCGGAAAGCTGGTCGATCTGCTGACCGAGCACACGTCGGCGCTCGGTAACGAGCTACGTCCACGCCGTGACGATGCAGTGGCTGCGGCAGGTGACGTGCACTGGCACGTCACTTACGACTCGCCCGATGTTCCGCAGGACTGGATCACGCGGCTGAGCCAGGATCTGGGCGCGCCGGTCGCCCTACTCGGGGCATCGGTCCAGGTTGTCGCCGGCGTGACGGTCGGGAGCGCCTCGCTCGGGATCGGTGCCCACCTGTGTGGACGGGTCTCCGGTGTACTCAAAGCTCTGGGGTTGTCCGGCTCTGCACTCACCGAGCAGCCGATTTTCGAGGCCGCGTCGTGATCGCAATTCTGGCCGCCGGCAACAAGGTTCCCGTCGACGAACTGCCCGCCCTGCTGCTGCCCGCACTCGGCGACACACTGACCATGGTCGGCATCGTGATGTTCGTCGTGGTGATCGTCGGTGTCCCTCTCGGCGCGGTGCTGTTCAACCTGGGGTCCGGGGGATTGTTCGAGAACCCGGTGCTGCATGCGCCGATCAGTTGGATCGTCAGCATCGGACGGTCGCTGCCGTTCCTGATCTTGATGGCCGCCCTGGTTCCGGTCACTCGCTGGATCACCGGAACCAACATCGGCATCGCGGCCGCGGTGGTACCGATGTCGTTGGCGGGCATCGCATTTTTCACCCGCATCGTCGAGAATTCGCTGCGCTCGGTTCCGACGTCGGTGGTCGACGTCGCCCGAGCGTCGGGCGGTTCCACGCTGCAGGTCACCACGACGCAGCTGTCCGAAGCTGTGCCGTCGATCATCGGCGGACTGACCATCAACGTCATTGCGATGATCGAATACTCGGCCATCGCCGGCACCATCGGCGCAGGCGGAATCGGTTATGTCGCAGTGACATACGGATACCAACGCTTCGATCACACCGTCATGATCGCCACGATCGTGATCTTGATTCTCACCGTCGCGGCCGTCCAACTCGTCGGCGATGCACTCGTTCGCTACACCACTCCGCATCAGCGCGCCTTGCGCACTGCCTGAACCACATTCGAAAGGTCCACTCCACCATGACAACGTCCATCGAAGCGCACGGCTTCGAGCTGAAGAACCGTCGAAAAGCTCCCTGGATCATCGCTGCAGTCGTGCTGCTGATCGCCCTGGCCGTGATTGTCCGCATCGCGTTCTTCGGCGATACCGCCTCGGCCAACGAGACCGAGGGCGCAACACTCGTCGTCGCCACTGCCGAGGGCAATGCGTCCGAGCAGGCATTGGTCGAATTCGTTGCCGATCAGGTCGCCCCCAAGTACGGCATCTCGGTCGCGTTCCGCGGACTCGCAGACAGCAACACCATCAACCGCGCGGTGAGCGAGGGTGAGGTGGCAGCCACGGTCTACCAGCACAAGTTGTGGCTCGGGCAGGTCCTCGAATCGAACCCCGACTTCCAGGAGGAAGCGGCGACTCCGGTGTTCAGGTGGGGCTTCGGACTGTGGTCCGACAAATACTCCGACCCCGCTCAACTGCCGGACGGCGCAACGGTCTCGCTCTATTCCGATCCGGCCAACGAAGCCCAGGGTCTGTGGGTGCTCGAACGAGCCGGCCTGATCACACTCGACCCCGCGGTGGACAAGTCGACGGCCACGCAGAAGGACATCGCCGGAAACCCGAAGAACCTGCAGTTCACGCTGCTGGACTTCGCTGCGCAGTCGCGGGCACTGCCGGATCTCGATGCCGCAGTGGGCTATACGGAGTACTACCTCGCGGCCGGCATCCCCGTCGAGAAGCAGATCTTCGCACCGCCGGCACCGGACGAGTTCGCCGGACAGCTGACGATCGGCAGCCGGTGGGCGGACAGCGACAACATCAAGAACCTCGTTGCCGCATTCGAGGATCCTGCGGTGCAGGAATTCCTCGCCACCGACCCTCGGGTGAAGGACATCCTGCTTCCGCTTCAGTAGCCGCCCGTCGTGGGGGGGGGGGGGGGGGGGGGGGGGGGGGGGGGGGGGGGGGGG